>DQAM01000239.1 GCA_003523545.1 Dysgonomonas sp. | reverse complement strand
ACAACTTCATCGCCGTCTTCGTAAAACTCCATGTGAAGACCTAAAGGATTGGAAGGTGAACATCCATAGCACATATATCCGTCCAGACCTCCCCAGGGATTAATAATCTTTTTCATGTGTATTTTTTTTTGCATTAAGTATTGTATGTAAAAACAATAAGGCACGAAGATTATGAATTACTTACTGTTGAACGTATACATATCTTCGTACCTTAAGGTTTATTATTTAAATCTTTTTGAATGGATGATTTATCACTTCGGTCAAGAAGTCGCTTTTGCCTTGTCCATACGCTTGGTTATTATACCATAGATTACAAGCGCTATGGCAGATATCATACCGATGCCGACAAATACATACCAGATATAGTGTGCATGGACAGTGGCGGCTGCATATTCGGCCGGTGATGAGAATCCCCGTGGATCGGGACAATATTTTTCCAGTAAAAATCCGGATAATCCGAATGCTAACAAATAAGAGAAAAACGAATGCAGATGGCTGAATCCCAAATAAAGTCCTTCTTCCCCTTTAGGCGATTGCAGTGAGAAATATTCGAGGAAACGTGGGGAAATAAAGCACTCGGCAAGAGCCTGCATCGCTATACCTATCACCATCATGAAGGCTACGGGATGCAATCCTAAAATATGGTCTGTACCGATCTGGTTTCCGAAAGACATCACCAATGCTGAGAACGGTATAATGAGCATTCCGATAGTCATGGAATTGAGGGCGGTATATTTTTTCATCAGGGTTGTAATAAGATTTACGCAGACGAATACAACCAATGGGTTGACATTCGCGTACCATCCGGGCGATGCGTCTTCTCCTATAAGGCGTATTACATATTTCGGCATAGTAGCATACATCTGGCTTTGGATCATCCAGAAACCGCTTATAATCAATATAAGAGCTATCAGACGGCCGTTGGAACAGACTTTAAGCAAAGCTTTTCCTATTTCAGCGAAACTTTTTCCTTGTCCTTCGACTTTGACTGATTTATAGAAGAAATAAACTGCTATTAGAGCCGCGAAGGTCATTGTTGCAGAAAAAAAGTTGAGATATACCAACCCTTCATCTCCCATACTCCTTCTCAAAGGATCAACAACGGTTTTTCCCGTAAATGCACCGATGTTTACCATCATATAAAAGATGGAATAACCACGGGCACGGTTCTCTGATGTAGTTTCTCTGGCTACGGTTCCGGAAATTACGGCTTTGATAAAAGCTCCACCGATAACAAGTAATACCAATACCGGAGCAATAGACCATCTGAGTGAACTTGTTTCAAGTCCGGAAAAGGTGGTAGTCATACCGTAAGTTACCAATCCTGCACTTTGAAGAAGAGTTGGTAACAGGCCTAAACCGGCATACCCTATAGTCAGCAGGGTGAAAGCAAGAATGATGGATGAGCGGAAACCTATCCTGTCGGCATAGGCACCGGTAAATGTGGGAAGAAAATAAAGTGAAGCTGAGAATATACCCGATATTATACCGGCTTCGATATCCGAAAATCCCCAGACGTTCGACAAATAAAGTGTGATTACAATAAATACTGCATAATATGCAAGTCGTTCGAGCAACTCAACAGAGTTGGCTACCCAAAAGGCTTTTGAAAATTTTGACATAGTAAATTAAGTATTGTTTTGATTTAGAATATTTTGGTGTAATAAGTTAACCTTGCTGAAATCTCCCTATTGGCTGAACGTGAAAAATCTTCTCCTTTCTGGCTTTTGAATATATCTGCCAATCCGAAGTAATATCTTCCTTCGAGCGTAAAGTATCCGAACTTGGTTCTCAGTTCAAAACCCATTCCGGCTGTGATGCCATAGTCTATTTTGTTCTCTACATCTTTTCCATAATGCTTTAGTAAAGGTGCTATATTTGTGGAGGCATTTTTATCTATATAATCTTGCAAAGCCTTATTTTTAGTTTCTTTTTCACTTAAGAGGAAGCTGATTTTAGGACCGAGGTTTATAAAAAAACGGGCTTTATCCGAGCCGAAATAGATATGAGTAAGCAAGGGCATTTCCAGGTAATTCAGCGTACGCTTATATTCCGGTGCTTCCTTGCCTTCTTCAACAATAATGTCGTCAAAATTATCTTCCCAGCCCATTTGTGCAAAATTAAGCTCCCCAATTAGTCCGAAGTGTTTTTCTGTTATATAACGTACCGACACTCCTGCGTGCAATTGCGTCAGGTTTTTAGTATCGATGGTTGTCCGTGAGTTCATGACATTGAGGCTGCTGGAAGAAAAGGTCGGCCCGGCTCCGATACCGATATTCAGCTCGGGTTTAAATTCGGACTGGGCACTCAACTGAAAGCCGAAGAAAGTGACAACCAGAAATAGTAATAATCGTTTTATCATCTTCCGTATTCTGTTTTTTCGATGGTTCCGTCTTCTTTATAGTGGACCAGATAAAACCCTGTATTCATATATCCGCCCATCGGATTGGTTTTTCTGAAAAGGAAAGGTGTTTGCAAAAAAGATACTGCCATCGAATTGGTATTGGATTCGAAATTCTTACCATAACGCCACAATGCACTCAGGAAAGATATTCCGGTATCATACCCTAATGCTCCGTATTTAGGATAAGTATTGATGAGGTTTTTATCGTTATACCATTTCCTGTAATTGATCAGGAATTGAGTAGTACGGAAATCGGTTTCGTTAAGGTAAAAAGGAGTATATATATAAGTATCGTATTGTCCCAGTTCTTTGTTGTATTGGTTATAGGTCTGCCAGTCGGTATGACCGAAAAGAGTAATCGGTGTGGCCGGAGATTCACTGCGTATCGTACCCAATACAGGAAGTATCGCCTGCAGGGTTTTGAGTGAAGCGGATGTAGGTATTATAATATTCCTCCTGGCAGGGTCGAGCAGGGCAGTCAGTCTTTCTTTCAGACTGCTGTTTATAGCCGCCCTGTTTGCTATCATACCTGCACGCGGCAGTTCGTTATTAAGCGCAGAAATAAAGTCTGCCCGGTCTCCGTCCGAACCGCTTTCGGTCAGATAGATTATATTGCTGTTGGGGAATTGGTTCACAAATGTTCTTGCCACGTTTGAATATAGTACCGAATGGGGAGCATTTACCTGGAAAATATAAGGATTGTTATATGTATTATCTGTTTTGGTAGGGAAGGGAATTGCATATTTGATTCCCTGCTTGCGGGCAAAATCAGAAATGACGGCTATCTGTTCAGGAGAAACTCCGCCTATAATCAGGTCGAGATACTTCATTTCGTAAGTATCGAGCAGGCTTTTCAGTTTCTCTGTCCCTGTTTCCGATCCCATATCGAAAGCGTAAATATTGGCAGAAAATCCTTTAGCCTTAAGTTCTTGCAGCGCAACCAGGAAGCCTTCGTAATATTCTATAAAACGGGCGGTTTGTGCATTGGATTTATTAATAAACGGCAGCACCACGCCGACACTTACCATGTTTGCATTTTGCAACGTACTTTTCTGGTTGGTAGCCGGATCCAGTATGGGTATGATAAGAACGGTACCCTCTTTTAATCCGTCTTTGATCGCCGGATTGAAATCTATAATAGCATCGGTTCCGATATTATACTTTTTTGATATACCGTATAAAGTTTCTTTCGGTGCCACTGTGTGGCTTATAAATTCGCTTTTAGAGGGCGGGGTATAAGATACATTAATTAATGACGGTTGGTTATTGGAGGCTGATGCAGGAGGTATTCTTAGTATTTGCCCGTCTGCCAGTGGTTTTGTTCTTAACTCGGGATTCGCATTGATGATGTCGTCGACTTTTACACCGTTTATTTTAGCAATGGAATAAAGAGTTTCGCCTTTTTGGACTTTGTAAGTAGTTACCGAACTAGCTGGTGCCAGGGTAGCGGAAGGTATCTTGAGCTCGGAACCTACTTTTATCCCCTCCATCGCTTGTGGATTTAGTAGATATATCTCGGTAATGGTAGTGTTATATTTTTGTGCTATCGAATATACCGTTTCACCTTTCTGCACTTTATGAGTAACGGGCTTGGTAGATTGCAGCACAGAGATATCAGTTGCATTTAGAGCGTATGTGGGAGATATAGTTATCGTGATAAAAAAAAGACAACAGATTGCTGTGATTATTTTTACGTTTCTGAAACTCATTTGTTTATTATTTTGTGGATATATGAGATGCAAATTTAAGATAATTATTTGGAAAAGGAGATTGTTTACTGCAACTTATGATTTATTTATATTTATCCCACAACGAAGATTCTATGATATCACGGCTTTCTTTTATAATAGCCGGGATATCCTCGTCTGCCAGTCCTTTGGTCTCGATAGGATCATGGACTATAATTTCCATCGGCATTCCAAAGCGCAGCCTTCTGCTGTGTATCTTAAGAACGTCAAAGGGACCGTTTAAAGTGATAGGTACGATAGGAAGCTGCATTTGTTTGGCAATAATATATGCTCCTTTCTTGAAGCGGGTCAGTTTACCCGTGTAAGTTCTTGCTCCTTCGGGAAATATAACCATCGAAGTTCCTTTTTTCAGTTCTTTTTCAGCGAGGTCTATCGTGCGTGCCATTGCTTTGGCATTGGAACTGTCTACGAATACATGTCCGGCTATTTCAGATGCTTTTCCGACGAAAGGAATTTTTCTTAATTCGTATTTTTGTACCCATTTGATGTTGTGTCCCAGATATCCGTAGGTCAGGAATATGTCAAATGCGCTCTGGTGGTTAGCTACAAAAACATAAGATTTGTTCGGGTCAAGCTTATTGTTAGACTTTACCCTGATTTTACATAATGCGGTCCGGCATATTATTTTAGACCAGTATTTAGGAGGAATGTATCCCCAGAACTTATTGCTGCCGAATGTACATCCTATCATAACTATCACAGCGGTTACGATGCTGGATAATACAAGTACCGGAATAAATATCAACCATTGGTATATGAAAGAGAAAAAAGCTTTCATTGCTTCAAGAATAAAGTTTTAACTGCAGGAACACATAAGCAAAAATACATTTTTATTTCCTGTCCTGTATTATGAATGGGTAAATATTCGTTTCCTGATCCTCATAAAATGTAGAGTGTAAATATAAATTCTTACTTTTGTTCATCATTTTTTATCGGACAGTGGAAGAAAATTTAAGAGAATATAATCCGGAAGGTTCTGAGTTGAGGCAGTTACAACTCAAAATGCTCGACATACTGGTTCGTGTGGCTGATATTGCCGGGAAACACGGTATACCTTACTGGCTTAGCGGAGGTACTTTGCTTGGAGCCGTCAGGCATGGGGGCTTTATCCCCTGGGATGACGATATAGATATCGAGCTGCTCCGTCCGGATTACAAGAAACTGCTCAAAATCCTGCGTAAGGAACTACCTGCCGATTTATATCTGCAAACGCCTTCGGATAAAGGCTATCGGTTGTTGTTTTCAAAGGTCAGGGACAGGCATTCTGTGGTTTACGAAGAAGACGATG
>DQAM01000240.1 GCA_003523545.1 Dysgonomonas sp. | reverse complement strand
ATTGGTGGGTATTTCTGGCAGGCGGAATCTTAATATTTAGCATTACGATATTTACCGTTAACTGGCAGAGCTGGCGGGGTGCAACCGCTAATCCGGTCGATGCATTAAAAAATGAATAACTAAAAAATATATATGCCATGAAATTCCTATTTAAAAACTTTTTGAACTTATTCAGGCTGTTTAAAACATCTGTTTTTCTGAATATCCTCGGCTTATCTGTATCTTTTGCCGTTTTTCTTGTCATAGCCATACAAACATATCGGGATGCCACATTCAATAAGGGTTTTTCGAAAATAGATACTATCGAATACCTTGAATTGACTTATGCAGACGGTAACAAGGTGCAGCATATGAGTTATCCGCTTGCGGAACAGATCGACTCAATAATTCCTGAAGTAAGAAAATTCTGTATATATGGAGACTGGGGAAACAGGGCATTTAATAAGAGTCCCGAAGACCGCACCAGATATGATCTCCCCTTGATGTTTACATCGAGAGGCTTTTTTGATGTGTTTACTCCTGAGATAATCGCAGGGAGTACCGAACGGCTGTTTGTTGATAATTCGTTAGTCTTAATTTCGGAAAAGACCGCAAAAAAAATATTCGGTGATGAAGACCCGGTAGGAAAACCTCTGTATAATCATTACAACACGGACAATTTTATGACGATTGCAGCTGTTTATAAGGATTTTCCCCAGAATAGTTCTATAAACAACGGGATATTTGCAATGGAATACAGCCGCGATCCTTCCGAGTGGAGTTACAGGCTGTTTTTTGATATTGTTCCCGGAACAAGCAGCCTGATAAATGAGAAACTGAATAAAGAAGATGATTGGAATAAGAATATCCTGAGATGGTCAGACGAAAATGATGATAATAAGCGTGTCTTAAGCATGCTTCCCCTGAAAGATATGTATATGGATACACCGGGTAATAAATCGTCCTTTCTCTCTTTGCTGGCCATAGGTATAGTTATGCTTATAATAGCATATATCAATTACCTGAATTTTTCGGTGGCTATGGCTCCATCGAGGGTTAAAACAATTAATATCCATAAGATACTAGGTATAAAAGGTTCTTTCCTCCGCTTTTCCATTCAGATGGAAGGGGTATTTCTGGCTTTTATCGCTTTCTTGCTGGCCTTGTTTTATGTATACATATTCAATACACTTCCTATAAGTTCTTATTTTTCGGCAGATTTGTCTTTATCTAATAATTGGGGAATAATAATATTGATAGGGATTGTTCTTCTCATTATTATAAACCTGGTTAGTATATATCCTTCGCAATATTTATCTTCCTTCAAGGAAGCCATGGCTTTAAACGGATCTTTTGCATTATCGCCCCGGGGTGTTAAGCTGAGGAATGTACTTATCGTAATTCAGTTTATGGCGGCTATTTACCTCATTTGTGTAGCATGGTTCATAAAAATCCAGCATGATTATATGCAGAGTTTCAACTGGGGTATCGAAAAAGAAAATATAATATATGTCCCGATCAACGGACTGAATACTAACTTCAAGACTTTCGGAGAAGAAGCTGTTAAAGATCCCATGGTTCTGGATTATACGGCATCCCGTTTTGTTCCGGGAAATGTGCAGATGGGATGGGGAAGAGACTTCGAAGGTGTGAATATAAATATTAAGGCATGGCCGGTGCTGCCTAATTTTCTTGACTTTTTCGGAGCAAAGATTACAGCGGGAGAAGGGTTCAGAGAGTCATCCTCGGATTCAACCTCTACCGATCAGGTAATATTGAACGAAAAGTTTCTGGAAAAGTATGGCTTTGATTATAATATTGTCGGAAAAGATTTTTCAACTTTCCGCAAAGGGAAAATAAACGGAATCGCCGGAAATGTAAATTTTGAATCGGTACGTTATCCGATCCAGCCTATGGCTTTTGTCTATTTCTATGACAACAGGCAGATCGAGCATATATTCTTTAAAATATCCGGCGAAAATCCGGCGGCAGCTATCGAAAGCATCAGGAAGGTATGGGACGGATTCAGTAACGACGAATTCCGGTTTAAGTTTCTGGACGAAGATATAGATAAGCTATATGTTGATGAATCCAATATGGCCAAGCTGATTACTTTGTTCGGGATCATCACGATCATCATTTCAATAATGGGGATTTACGGGCTTATCATTTTTAATACACGCTATAAGACCAAAGAAATAGCTGTACGGAAAGTAAATGGAGCGACGGAAATGGAAGTTATGTTTTTGCTCAATAAAAATCTGCTCATATTACTGGCAGTATCTTTTATTTTAGCGGTTCCACTTTCATATTACACGATAACGAAATGGGTGGAAAATTTTGCATACAAGGCTTCTATACCCTGGTGGCTGTTTGCAGCGGCAGGTGTGCTGGTATTTATCATATCCGTAATCACTATCAGCTGGCAAAGTTGGAAGGCTGCTACAGCTAATCCGGTAGAATCACTTAAAAATGAATAATTTATTAAAATAGGTATATATCATGAAATTTATATTCAAAAATTTTATTCACCTGCTGAAGGGATTTACCACTTCATCCATTTTGAATATACTGGGTATGGCCGCGGCATTATCTGTTTTTATAATCATATCCATGCAGTTGTATTATAATTTCACCTACAATAAAAATCTGGAAAATTCATCTCATATTTATAATTTCAGAAGGTATTATCCTTCCGATGATTTCAGCGTCTGGACTATCAGCGTACCTGTTGCTGAAAATATGGTAAAGGATTTTTCAGAGATAAAAAATTACTGTGTTATACAAAAACAAGATAATGCATCTTTCGATGTCGGTAACGGGGATAAAAACATAAGCTCATATACTGCCAGCCTGATAGTTGCGAATGCAGGCTTCAAATCAATATTTAATCCTCAGATACTTTTAGGGGATGCTTCGCTGGTATTTGAAGATACAGATAAAGCTATGATCTCTGAGAAGACGGCGAAAGATATTTTTGGGGGAGAAAATCCGGTCGGAAAAGTTATAAAAAGGCGATATTCCCAGCAATCTTATACCATTGCGGCTGTTTATAAAGATTTTCCGGAAAATTCGAGCCTGACAAATGGGATTTATACGAAACTTACTACCTACAGCCACAATAACTGGGGCTATGATGGGTATTTCGAACTTATACCGGGTGCTTATAAAAGCTTGTCGGAAAAACTTAATGGAGCCGGTTTTAGAGGCGAAGAGACTTTAAAGCAGCAGGATCTTGACCCTTCGATCCGTGAGGATTATGTACTTACCCCGCTAAGTGAGGTTTTTATGGAAAAGAACCCGCAGATGAAAACAATATCTTATACCTTGCTTATTATCGGTATATTGATATTAATGATAGCTTATACCAATTTCATAACCTTCTCGATGGCTATCATCCCTTCTCGCATAAAAAATTTCAATATC
>DQAM01000047.1 GCA_003523545.1 Dysgonomonas sp. | reverse complement strand
AATTATAAAAAATAACCTAATTATTACGCCAGGTGATACATCTTTTATCATAAATATAAAAACGAATATATCTGTCATTTTTCACAAAATCTTGTGTAATTTTGCAAAACAAATTCGATAACTGAAAATTATGATGGAGCTACACTAATTTTCGCTCATGGTTATTGCTCTTCATTAAAAAAATATATTGAAATGCAACACGTTGCTAACGTAGAAGATTTAGAGAATAAAAACATCAGTAAACTTCTCTGGCAGTATGCTTTGCCTGCTATTGTCGGAACTTTGGTCAACTCACTTTACAATGTCATCGACCGTATATTTATAGGGCATTGGGTAGGTGACGATGCGCTTGCCGGCCTTGGCCTTATATTGCCTATTATGAATATTACTGCAGCCGTCGGCATGCTTGTAGGGGCAGGATCATCGAGCCGTATATCCATTTATCTGGGTAAAAAAGATAAGGATACTGCCGAAAAAATTGCAGGTACATCTTTTGTGATGACTCTTTTGCTGAGCGGGATAGTGATAGCTTTACTGCTTATTTTCTTAAAACCTGTATTGATGTATGCCGGGGCAAGTGAAGCGACTTATCCGTATGCTAGGGATTTCCTGCAAATATTTCTGCCGGGAAACTTATTTCTATCCTTGTGTTTTAACTTCAATAATATGATGCGTGCTTCCGGATACCCACGCAAAGCGATGATAACCATGTTGATAAGTGTGGTGGCTAATATTATCCTGGCTCCTATTTTTATATATTATCTGGGATGGGGTATAAAAGGTGCAGCTACTGCTACCTTCATTGCTATGGTTATAGGTTTTATATTCGTTATGCACCATTTTATGAACGCAAACAGCTTTATAAAACTACGGAAAAAATATTTGAAATTCGATAAAAAGATAGTATGGGATATAACTTCTATCGGAATGTCCCCTTTCCTGATGCAGATGGCAGCCTCGGTGGTTGTTTTCCTTATCATAGGGCAGTTAAAAGCAGTTGCAGGTAGTGCCGACCCTCATTCGGGAGATATGGCGATAGGCGCATACACCATAGCCAATACTTTGGTGATGCTTGTTGTAATGATTGTGATAGGGCTTACACAAGGGATGCAGCCTATTGTCGGTTATAATTATGGAGCAAAGAATTTTGCACGTGTGCGCGAGACTCTTATACAAACGATAAAAGCCGGAACGATAATAACCATATTCGGTTTTATTCTGGGATTTTTCTTCCCTAAGTTATTCGTAAGCTTTTTCGGTCCCGGTCCCGAACTGGCAGAAAAGTCGGCAGAGGCTCTTAAGTTGATAGTGTTATGTTTTCCTCTGGTGGGCTTCCAGATTGTCGTATCTAATTTCTTCCAATCAATCGGTATGGCGGGAAAGGCTATATTCCTAAGTCTTACCCGCCAGGTTTTGTTCCTGGTGCCGGCATTATTCATATTACCCCGCTATTTTGGACTCGATGGAGTATGGTTATCAATGCCGTTGGCTGATTTCGTTTCCGTTATTACTTCCTTTATACTGATAATGATTCAGATCAGGACTTTTAAAAAAGAACAGCCGTTGAACAATTAACTATTAATCGAGTTTTATTAATAGTAAAATTCAATAATAAGAAGTTCGTTTACAATTATCGCTTTTATCCTTGAGTGTATGTCGAAACGTAATTCAAACACTATACCGGGCAGCAGGAAGGTAGGTAATCCTCATTTTTTAGAGTCGTTGGCTTATGAAGGCAGCTTTAAGATCCCTACTACAATAGAATTGATACAATACAATATTAAGCAATTTTCTTCAAAACAGCTATCGCCCACCGAAGATCTTAAAACCAAGATAGATAAAGATATGGTCAATTGGTTTAAGATTACCGGCATATCCGATGCTCAGACGATTTATAATATTTGTAAGTCTTTTGGTATACAGCGTTTCGATGTGAAGGATTTGCTTTCGTATAATCAGGTTACAAAGGTGATAGTATATGAAGAAGTGACATTTATTCTCATGTCGAGATGTGCTCTTCATAACTCATATCAGCCGCATTTACACCAGGTGGCATTTATAATGGGCGAAAACTTCATAATAAGCTTTCAGGAAACTCCCGACCCGATATTTGATAATATAAAAGAAGCGATTAAGGATGCTAAAGTCGGCATACGTGGCAAAAGTGCGGATTTTCTTCTTTATCTTCTTCTTAACGATGTGCATTCCACTTATAATGAATCTCTTATAAACATAACCGATGCTATTAACGAAATGGAAGATAAGCTTATCGATGATAATACTAAGGGAATAAACGTGATGAAGTTTATACAGGCACGTAAAAAAGAATACTCGCTATTAAAAAGATCCATCGCGGCTATGCGCGAAGAATACATCAACCTGCTGCACAATACAAACCGTCTGATAAAGAGTAACAACATGGTATATTTCAATGATTTTGATGATAGATTGAGAACTTCGCTGGATGATCTGGAGATGTTCCATATCTCTATAAATTCATTGTCCGATCTTTATTTTAATAACAATAACCTGCGGATGAACAACGTCATCAAAAAACTGACTATTGTTTCGACTATATTTATACCTCTCACATTTATTGTAGGCGTTTGGGGTATGAACTTTGAATACATGCCTGAATTAAGATGGGTACACGGTTATCTGTTTGCCTGGGTTGTTATGATATTTATTGTCGCAGTTGCCCTGTTTTTCCTGAAAAGAAAAAAGTGGTTTTAAAAAAATAAGCCCGGTTGTTGTAACCGGACTTTTTCAGTTATACGCTATTGCCTCACTAATGGATAGGCGCGTTTTTTAATGACCATGCAAATATGTCAGCGAGCACTTTGGTAAAATTATCTTTATACGATGTTGAGTGATCCGGATTTCCAAATTTATCACCTAGTATGAAAACTCCATTCTCTATATCAGCTATTGCCGAATTGAATACTTTGTTGCTATTTGTAACTGTCATAAATACTACTCCTTGATTAGAAGATACATAGCCGCATTTGTTCCCGCTATATCCTATACCCATTCCATCTGTTACCTCGAAAGGGGCGTCTTGTGATGTCGAAAAAACTTCGGGTAAACGGCTGCCATAGGTTGTTCCGGCCGAAGCACTTCCGTCCTCTACATAATAACCTAAATAATCGGCTGGTATGGATTCTTCCTGCTTATCTCCAGTTATAATAACTATCCCCTTTCCGGCCTCAAACCATTCACGCAATACCTGAGAGAAACCGTAAGAGTATTTTTCCGATGCACCGATCCATACAATAGAGGCATCTTTTAATTCTTCTTTGAGAGTAGCCGTACTATTGAAGGGGACAACATCAATCAGGCTGATAAATTGAGTTCCGGCATAATATAGCGCGGTATGAGCAGCTGGCGTGCTCCCTACAGTAAGAGCCCCGCCTGTCAGCCACTTCCCTACGGAGCGATAGGAGCTTGAACTACTATCATTTCCTCCTGTTGAGGTTAATCCTGTCCCGTTTTGGTCGCCCGCTACATTTAAGATTTTTAATGTAGCTGTACTTCTTTTAAGAAATTTGATAGAAGCATTGCAATTGTTCGGATTACCGGTTCCGTTAAGATGTGAAAGATTAAATGCGACCTCATAGGTTCCTTCATTACCCGGATTGGATGCTGCCGGATCCAAATAGAAGATTACTTTGCTGGGGCCTATATTTATAAAAGATCCGATTGCGGTAAATGTGATTCCGTTACATTCAGCCGAATAACTGTATTTTCCCATTTTTACAACGTTCAATGTCATCTCGATCTTTAATTCTTGTTGAGAAGTAGGTTTCTCAAGGTCATATGCGCCAGAAATCACTATCTGCTCGCAATTTTCGAATTCGGTTATAGCCGGCTGTTCGGGACAGAGTTCTGTCCATGATTGCACATCCGAGTTCCATACGCTGTAACAGTTTGTAGATACGTTATAAACCGTCAGACCGTTCGATTCGCCGGGTGTCATGGCATCCCTCTGGGCTGTTGTTACTCTAGGTACTAATACTCCTTTTTCTGTTGATTTTATATCCAAAAGTGCATTTGGATCCGGATCGTCTGTATTGATCCCTACTTGTGCATAATTACAGTTGATACATCCCCCTAAAGCCAGCAGTAATAAAACCAGCTTACTTCTTTTTCTCATTTTCATTCTCTTTAATTATCAATATTATAACATTATCTGTAGATCCCCCTGTTCAGATATTCTCAACAAAAACTAAATATGAAGAGTATCATAGACCTGACAGTCTTAATACAACCATATTAAGCATCGCAAATGTTAAAACTAGGATAAAAAATGGAAATTATTAACTTCTCCCTTCCTCTTCTTTTCTCCCTCTCCTATATTCTGTTGAATATACGCCTGATGCAAAATTATTGTAAAAAAACTAATTAAAAAAAATCTTAAAAAGGAACACTAACTTATTACTATAATTTAATTGTAAATTTATTTATAATATTAAATTGCTTAATTGAGATTTAAATCTTTTAAGTTTGTTAAAATCAGCTTTATCTTGTTTGTACAAAATATAATCTTTTATGTTTAATCCTTTTTTATCTA
>DQAM01000048.1 GCA_003523545.1 Dysgonomonas sp. | reverse complement strand
CATTGAAAAATATTGTTTCGATAAAGACGGCCGCATGTTTTTCGAAGTAACAGCAGAAGGTATTCCTTTGAGAAAACGCCGTTATGTATTCTCAGAAACTTTTGCCGCAATAGCAATGTCGGAATATGCTATAGCTTCGGGAGATAAGAGTTATGCCGACAAAGCCATAAATCTTTTCAGAGAGATACTGAGATTCGTAAATACTCCGGGAATCCTTCAGCCTAAATACGAAGATAAGCTCCGGGCAAAAGGACATTCTCTGACAATGATACTGATAAATACAGCCTCACGTATCAGGGAAGCTATACAAAATGAAATCCTAGACAGGCAAATCGAAGAATCACTCGAATCTATCCGTAACGATTTTATGCATCCCGAATACAAAGCTTTGTTGGAAACAGTCGGTCCGAACGGAGAATTTATAGACACTATCATGGGAAGAACTATCAATCCCGGACATTGTATCGAGACGGCATGGTTTATTCTCGAAGAAGCGAAATACCGTAACTGGGACCAGCAACTTATCGACATGGCTGTTACTATCCTTGACTGGTCTTGGGAATGGGGCTGGGACAAACAATACGGAGGTATCAGCAATTTCAAGGATTCTAAAGGCTTTCCTTCTCAGGATTATGCACACGATATGAAATTCTGGTGGCCTCAGACAGAAGCTGTAATAGCAACTCTGTATGCTTACCGGGCAACAGGTAACGAAAAATATCTGGATATGCACCGGATGGTTAATGAATATACATATGCACATTTTCCAGATCCGGAATATGGCGAATGGTACGGCTATCTGCATTATGACGGTACAGTTTCCCAGCATGCCAAAGGGAATCTTTTCAAAGGACCGTTCCATATTCCCCGGATGATGATTAAATCTTACTTATTGTGTAAAGAAATTGAAATAAAATAGCTTCTCAGTTTTTAACATTTAACTATTGAATACCTTATGAAAAACTTTTTCCTTTTATTATTCGCTTTGTGCTTATCTATACAGATCAATGCACAAACGAAACAGATTACCGGGTTAGTGGTCGATACAAACGGCGAGCCTATAGTTGGTGCGGCAGTATCAGAAGAAAATACCACTAATGGAACCTTCACCGATATAGACGGTCGTTTTTCTCTCGGATTATCAGGCAATAATAAGCTGATTATTAAATTTATGGGGTATAAAACCCAATCCATTAACGTCGGAAACCGTTCTCATCTCGATCTTGTTTTGGAGGAAGACTCTAAAGTTTTGGACGAGATAGTAGTAACAGGATACTCAGGTACGCAGTTACGAAGCAAGGTTACATCTTCTATATCTAAAGTAGATAATGAAACATTCGAAGTAGGTTTGTTTTCGAATCCTGCGCAAGCCTTATCCGGGGCTGTGGCCGGACTGAGGGTTACCCAAGCCTCCGGTGATCCGGGAGCGACTCCTACAATTATACTGCGTGGCGGTACAAATCTCAATGGCACAGGATCTCCTTTGGTAGTGGTAGACGGTCAGATACGTCCCAGTATGAGTGATATAAACCCGGAAGATATCGAGTCTATGGATGTATTGAAAGATGCAGGAGCAACAGCTATCTATGGGGCACGTGCCAGCAACGGCGTAGTACTGATAACAACAAAGACAGGTAAGAGCGGCAAAGCCCAGATAAACTTTAAAGCAAAAGTCGGTCTGAATTATCTGAATTCTCCTTACAAATTTGTAGGAGCACGGGATTACCTGTATTGGCAGCGTCTGGCTGTACAAGGTGCAAACGAACTGGGTTACGGTCCTAATGACTTAACGGCACAACGCCCTTATGGTACCGGCAATACATACGGCAAATCACCTTGGAGCACCATGTATCTGGATTCTGAGAATGAGTGGTTACTGGGAAAAGGATGGGAAACAATGATCGACCCGCTCGATCCTGAAAAGACTCTTATTTTTAAAAATACCGATCCGACAAAAACAAACTTTAATAATCCCGCAATTTCGCAAGATTATAATGTGAATATGTCGGGAGGAAACGACAAGGGTTCCTATTATGCCGGGTTAGGATACAATCATTCAGAAGGTGTGCCTATCAAATCTTTCTACAAACGTTACAATTTCACATTTAACGGTGATTATAAAATCACGAGATGGCTGAAATCTGAATCCAGATTCAATTTCACTAAAGCTGAATGGCAGAAATTACCGGGATCTCAGGGAAGTGAAGCGCATTACTTCGGACGCATACTCTCCGTACCCCCTACAGTACGTTATTATGATGAAGATGGGAATGCTTTGTTAGGCCCCAGTTCCGCAGACGGCAACCAAAACTATCAACCCGATAAATGGCAGGTAGACAATGAATCGGAGAAATTCTCTATGACGCAGGCATTGCAAATAGATTTTATGAAAGGTCTATATTTAAGAGCTTCTATGAACTGGTATTATAGTGATCAGTATCTCGAAAGTTTTACCAAAGATTACGAATCTCCCCAAGGCGTATTTCAGAGGAAGCGCGAGAGTAAAGCAGAATTCCACAGGACATACGATCAGACCTACAATGCAGTTTTGAATTTCAACAGACGCATTGCCGAAGATCATAATGTAACTGCATTGGTCGGTACCGAGTTTTATAATACTTATACCCGTTTTATTAAAGCTTCGGGTTCGGGCGCACCGACAGATGACTTTGGGGATTTGGGATTGACCGATCCAGGTGCAAATATGAGATCGATTGATACAGAACACCAAAGAAGAAAAATCTTCTCCTATTTCGGGAATATATCTTATGATTACAAAGATCGATACCTGTTGAATGCGGTATTCAGAAAAGACGGTTATTCGACCATACATAAAAATAACCGTTGGGGATTCTTTCCGGGTGTATCAGCCGGATGGATATTCAGCAGGGAAAGCTTCATGGAACAATTGAACGACAGGATAAAGCTGTCTTATGGAAAAGTACGTTTGAGTTACGGTGTTAACGGTAATGCTTCGGGTATCAGCACGTACCAGGTTCAAGGCTCATATGAGACTGTTAAATACGACGGCCAGACAGGATATCTTGTTGGCAAACTTCCCTTGCCCAACCTGAAATGGGAGAAAACAAAAACATTTGAAGTCGGTTTGGAGACACATTTTCTGGATCATCGCCTAAGAGGGTCGTTTACCTATTACAACCGCCTGACTTCGGACAAACACTCGAATGTAAGCTTCCCCACTTCTACCGGATTTTCTTCCAGTTTGACGAATAACGGAAATCTCCAGAACAGAGGTGTGGAAATGGAATTTGGAGCCGACATTATCCAGACGAAAGACTGGAACTGGAATGCTTCGCTTAACTTCGCCTACAACAAGAATGAAGTCAAGAAGCTTCCTTTTAACGGTTTGGAAAGAAACCGCCAGGATGCTGTCGAGATTTATACGGGAAAATTATTGCCGGACGGTAAATATGAAAAAATATGGGTAGGAGGCTATCAGGAAGGATACGAAACCCAGCAATTAGTTTTATATCAGGCTGATGGTATTTATAAATCATACGATGAAATACCCGGCAACCTGGTTGTTCAGACCAACGGGACTAATGCGCAAAAGCTTTACGGACCAGATGCTTGGGCTGCTCTACCGGAATCAGAGAAAGCTAAGAAAAGTAATCTTCCTATACAGCCGGGCGATGTAAAATGGTTTGATGTGAACGGTGACGATATAATAGACCAATATGACAAAGTGCTTGTGGGAAACAGGATTCCACGCTGGACAGGAGGTTTCAATACGCAATTATCATGGAAAGGTTTAACCTTACACGCCCGTTTCGACTTTGCTATGGATTACTGGATATACCAATCAAATGCAGGATCTAAACTTCCCTGGTTTTTAGGAAATATGCAGGGTACGTATAATATGACTACAGATGTATTCGATACATGGACAGAAGATAATCCTGATGCAAAATATCCCCGCTTTTTATGGGCCGACCAAAACGGTAAGGCAAACTACAACATGCCGTCAACCATGTTTGCTCAAAAAGGAAATTATCTGGCTTTCCGCGAAGTGTCATTAAGCTATCAGCTGCCTAAATCTATTGCAAACAAATTAGAGATGCAGGCAGTAAGCGTAAGCGTTACAGGGCAAAACCTGGGATATTGGACATCAAAGAAAAATACTGTCGCTTCGCCTGAAGTTACAGATGCAGGAGCCGGATATGCATTACCAAGAACACTCATATTTGGTTTGAATGTTACTTTCTAATATTTATTAAAAAAAACACTACAATTATGAAATCAATAAAATCACTTATAAAAGGATTAGCCATTGGGGCATTTTCGCTGTTTTTCACGGCATGCGATCTCGATGAAGTTCCGTTGGATTTTTACGGGAGCGAATCCTATTGGAAGACAGAAGCGCATTTCGATAATTACATGATAGGATTACGATCCGACCTGAGAAAAAGAAGCTGGCTGCATATATTCGAACTTGGTGAAGCTCGCGGAGGTTCCATAAAAACCGGCTCTTCTATAGGTGGTGAATCATTGAATTACGGGGTTTTGGCTAATCAATCCTTACATTCTGGTCAGACAGGAATAACCGGATGGGGAGATATTTACGGACGAATTACCAATATCAATCTGTTTATTCAAAGAACTGAAGAAAGCACCATTTTACCGGAAGATAAAAAGAAGAAATTGCTGGCACAGGCTTACGGGATGCGTGCATTCTGGTATTTCGACCTGTATCGTATGTATGGCAGCTGCCCGTTACAGTTAGTCGCTAAGGTTGTAAACGGAGTTGTAACGCCTGAAGAACTTTATGAAGGGCGTGCCAATGCTTCTGTCGTAATGAAACAAATCAAAGAAGACCTTCAAAAATCATTGGATAATTTCGGAGACGACCATTCTTTCGATAGGCAAAAGTCAACCTGGTCGAAAGCTGCAACTGAGGCTTTAACTGCTGATGTTTACCTGTGGACGGCCAAAGTAACCACTTTGGATGATACGGCAAATCCGGCAGATATAGATGTTGCAAAAAAACACCTCCTCAGCCTGACTACCAATTATGGTTTGAGTCTCCTACCAGAATTTGGAGACGTATACAATGCCGATCCTACCAAATTAGGACATGAGGAAGTAATTATGGCGATCCGGTATCCCGAAGGAGAGAAATATGGAAATAATAACAGTTCACATGGAAATAATGCCGGGCTTTTCGTCTATAACTGGACTACCAGCCGTTTCAACAATGCCTGGGTATATGAGAACGGGCGTGTAACCGATAACGACACTTTGAATGTAATGTCGAGCGGACAGTTGCGCGTTGAGTATAAAAAACAAATGTTCCTGAATTATGATAAAGAGGATGCTCGAAGAGATGCAACGTTCTTATCTGTCTATAATAAAGATACCAAAGAATTAGCCGGCCTTATATTGAGAAAAAATCTGGGTATTTACAATAAGGATAAAAATGAACGTGTATATGCAGGTGATGAAATATGGTACAGATTAGCATGGGTTTATCTTGCGCTCGCCGAGGTTGAAAATTTCCAGGGAGGAGATCCGGCCAAATATATAAATATTGTGAGGCAGAGAGCTTATGGAGACAACTGGGATGAAAGTAAATACGGATACAGGAACTCAGATTTTACCACTAATGAACTGGCCATATTGAAAGAAAAGGACAAAGAGTTTGTATGCGAGGGACAAAGATGGTGGGATGTCAGACGCATGACATTAACCAAAGGAGGTAAACCATTGGTATTCGTTCCGGAAGGTAATGTGGAATCTAACGAGCCGATACTCAATGAGGCGACGGAAGCACATAAAATACTATTCCCGATAGAAACTGCTATGATAAATAAAGATCCGGATTTGACCCAGACTCCGGGTTACTAAATCATTTCAGGTTGAAAGACAGTCTGAGTATTTTTGCTCAGACTGTTTAAACCTTAATTATAATATAATGTATCTAATCACTATATTTACATAATCCAATTATTAATTGTCCGGAATCTAACTAATATCCCGATTTATGAGAAAAATGATTTTCTGTTTCACATTATTGCTTACAATACTAAGCTTGCAGGCACAAGACATTCTTCAAATCAAACAGCCTCAAATTCCTATTCTTATCGACAGGCAAGATAACGTACTTTTTTATATACGGATCGATTCGGAAAATATCAGGACTTTAGATGAAATAACTGTAAGTCTGGACGGAAACATCCGTCTGTCAGAGATACAGTCTTTAAAGCTTTATTATAGCGGGACAGAAAATGTGCAAAGGAAAGATAAGACCTTTTATGCTCCCGTTCAATATATTTCCCGTGATAATCCAGGTAAAACGAAAGCTGCCAATACGTCTTATTCTATTCAGAAATCTCAGGTAACTCAAATCACCAACAAAGTTACTCTTAAAGCAGACCAAAAACTGTTTCCGGGAGTTAATTACTTCTGGGTAAGTATTGAGATGAAACCGAACACCCCTATCCTATCTGCACTGACTGCAAGAATCACTGACGCTAAAGCAGACGGTAAAACAATTTCGATTGAAAACAGTGAATCAAAAGATATACACCGCCATTTAGGGATAGGAGTCCGCCATGCAGGCGACGACGGTGTAGCTGCTTACCGTATCCCGGGATTGGCAACATCCAATAAAGGAACATTGCTGGCTGTTTATGATGTGCGTTATAACAACAGTGTGGACTTGCAGGAGTATGTGGATGTAGGTCTAAGCAGAAGTACCGACGGAGGACAAACATGGGAAGATATGCGCCTCGTTATGAATTTTGACGAATTCGGAGGTCTTCCTAAAGCTCAGAACGGAGTCGGCGATCCCGCTATTCTGGTCGATAAAAACACAGGAACTATTTGGGTGATAGCCGCGTGGACGCACGGCATGGGTAACGGCCGAGCCTGGTTTAACTCCAAACAGGGAATGGATGTAAATAAAACTGCTCAATTGGTTTTGGCAAAAAGTGATGATGACGGTAAAACCTGGTCGAAACCAATCAATATAACATCGCAGGTAAAAGACCCCTCGTGGTATTTTCTTTTGCAAGGGCCGGGTAACGGTATAACTATGGAAGACGGCACGCTTGTTTTTGCCAGCCAGTATATCGGGGCAGACAGGATTCCCAATGCAGGTATTATTTACAGTAAAGACCACGGCAAAACATGGCACATACACAATCATGCCCGTACTAATACAACAGAAGCACAGGTGGCAGAGGTTGAGCCGGGAGTATTGATGCTCAACATGCGTGATAATCGGGGCGGAAGCCGTGCGGTATATACCACTACCGATTTAGGTAAAACATGGAAAGAGCACGAATCTTCGCGTACGGCATTACAGGAACCTGTTTGTATGGCAAGCCTGATAAAAGTAGATGCAAAAGACAATATATTGGGAAAAGATATTCTTCTTTTCTCGAATCCGAATACAATTAAAGAACGTAAAAACATTACCATAAAAGCAAGTCTCGATGGAGGATATACATGGCTTGAAGCTAATCAATTATTACTGGTCGAAGGTCACGGATGGGGATATTCATGCTTGACCATGATTGACAAAGAAACCGTAGGAATTATCTACGAAGGTAGTACAGCCCACATGACTTTTCAGGCAATCAAACTTACTGATATAATACTCTCGAAATGAGATTTGTAATAATATTAAAAATACCAAAACATCAAGGATGCATCTCTTGGCGACCTGTCGAACGGTTTGTCGGCGATATCTAGTTGTAGGGATAGACCTGCGTGTCTATCCGTAAGTATTATCGGGCAAACACATAGGTTTGCCCCTAATTGTAAATCTATCTGATTGCGCGCAATTATAAATTTTAAAAGAACATTTTGAATAAATAAAATGAAGATATATTTCTCATTTATATTCCTTTTTATATCCTTATGCAGTTTTGCCGGGATAAATCATCTTTTGCCCAAACCTCAACAGATAGAGGCAAATAATGAATTATTTCATATAGACAAAATAAAGCTTTCTACACCTGTATTAGACTCCCCATGGGAAGATTTTATTACGGAAATGGGAGGAACTATTACCGACGTGGCAGACAAAGAGATACAAGTCGTAATTGTTGAAGATTTACCGGATGTTCATTTGAATAAAGAAGAAGCTTATCGTTTGGAAGAGCG
>DQAM01000049.1 GCA_003523545.1 Dysgonomonas sp. | reverse complement strand
TTTGCTGACTAAAACAAATAAAACCCGCCTGCGAGATAAATGCCCATCAGGCTTACGCTGGCTGAGCGGTAAATAAGCAGCCCCAGCTTCGCAGGC
This sequence comes from Dysgonomonas sp., assembly GCA_003523545.1. Classification (GTDB taxonomy): domain Bacteria; phylum Bacteroidota; class Bacteroidia; order Bacteroidales; family Dysgonomonadaceae; genus Dysgonomonas_A. The sequence continues at coordinate 4,356 of DQAM01000049.1, read as the reverse complement.
GAAGAGGATGACAAGATGGAAAGCGTACAAAACAAAAGGTAAACGATCGTTAAAAGTATTCTTTTGTTTTAGCTTTCCAGGGAGGTCATACCGCCGAAGAAGCATAGCTGCAAAATGTCTTTTTGGTTTCTCTTGTGGCATAGGACAAAAGAAACGCAAGCAATCTTTGATTGCGCGCAGTATTACAATGGATAATAAAAAAGAACGTTTATCATAAACAATAAATACTAAAAATTTAACTACTGATTCGCATTAATTATCATATAATATCAGCAGATATACCTTGAAGAATATACAAAGTGAGTTCTTTATAGTAAAAATTAAGAAAAATCTTTTATTTTTACTGCTCATAACTCCTTAATATATTGCCATGTACAAGAAAATAATTATCCCTGCAATATTTATTATTGCTTTGATCAATCCATGTAAATGCTTTTCCCAGGTTGTAAAAATCAAAAACGGAATTACTTTCTCCAGAATGACAGGGAGCTCATTTGATATTTTAAATAAAAATACTACGCTCTACACAGGATTTATCGGATTGGATTATTTCGAACACGATTATTTTTATTTATCGAGTGAAATCGGCTACATGAAAAAAGGAGGAAAAGAATACATTCCTCTTAGCGAACCGGAAATTGAACATCCTATCTGGAATCTTGCCAACAGAGATATAAAAGCCAACCTCGATTATTTACAATTAAATACGACCTTTAGAGCTAAATATCCTTTAGGAAGCATACACGTTTTTGCGGGAATAGGCCCTAAAATCGACATACTCCTGCACTCTAAGTTTAATTACGAAAATGCATCATTGGATGAATTAGGAACCTATAACTTAAATGGCAACATTAAACGCATCTCATTCGCGTTAAAGCCCGAGATCGGTTTTTATTATGATATAAGCCGGTTTAGGATTGAAGGAAATCTAGCCTATCTAATCAATTTTGGCAGATTAGACGACATCGAGGGCAATTATAATAAAATAGGAAATCAATCTATATCTGTACTTCTTTCTTTCGGATACAGATTACGTTAAAATTACTCCGGTTCAATCCAGTCATTATTATCTTTGATCAGCTGGATCAGCCTTTCAACGGCTTGTTCCGAAGGAATATTCCGTTCAATGCATTCTTGTTTCTTGTAAAGCGAAACTTTTCCCCGTTCAGCACCTACATAACCGTAATCGGCATCAGCCATTTCGCCCGGTCCGTTCACTATACATCCCATTATACCTATCTTGAGGTGTTTCAGGTGTGAAGTAGCTTCTTTTATACGTGCAACAGTCGATTGCAAGTTAAAAAGAGTACGTCCGCAACTGGGACAGGATATATATTCGGTTTTACTGGTGCGTATCCGCGAAGCCTGTAATATACCGAACGCATACGCATCCGTTTTGCAGATAGGAATATTACCCGAATTTTCGATCATGATGCCATTTCCAAAACCATCCAGGAATATAGTACCGAAATCCACTCCTGCTTTTATTTGTATATCCTCCGGATTATCTTCATTGTATTTTCTGCTTATAACTACAGGAACTTCGCATTTCTCATTCATCAGTTTATGGATAAATGCCCTTTGCTCTCCTACTCCATTCTGATGTTGTGTAGTAAGGATGACAACAATATTTTTCTGCTCTTTAAGAAGGCTGACAACTTCATCGGACAAATCAGGATAACCTATTTTTAAGAAATTGACCCCAGCATCCGAAGCGGTAATATCCTTATAATTAGAACTATCAAATAGAGGGTAAATATTATTCCCGCCCTTCCAGCTTCCGGCATCCATAATGATTGAAATCGAGCGGGGAGCATTCGCGGGTAAAGAGCTTCCTACATAGATATAATCGGGCAGAAAATGTACATCGAATTCAAAGTTACCGTTCGATCTGTCCGAAATCACCACAGGGAGCTTATCTCCTCCAACGTTTCCGACTTCGCATGTTTTTCTTCTTCCAGATGTAAATTGGGAAAAAGCAGGATTTACTTTTGCATCTATAGCCGGATGACCTGCCCGTTGGAGTACATAATCGACCATTTTACGGGCCACAGGAATTTCATATTCCGGGTCTTCACTCAGAGAAACACGCACAGTATCGCCGATGCCGTCCGACAGAAGCGCACCTATCCCGACAGCCGATTTGATGCGTCCGTCTTCTCCGTCGCCTGCTTCGGTTACGCCCAGATGCAAAGGAAATTTCAACCCTTCCTCATCCATTTTCCGGACAAGAAGACGAACTGCCTGAGTCATTACCAGGGTATTCGAAGCCTTCATCGAAATAACTATATCATAAAAATCCTGCTCTACACAAATCCGCAGAAATTCCATACAGGATTCTACCATACCTTCTGGTGTATCGCCATACCGGGTCAAAATACGGTCGGATAAAGAGCCGTGGTTTACACCGATCCTTACAGCCGTTTTATATTCTTTACAGATATTTAGAAAAGAAGTAAGTTTTGTCCTGATCTTTTCTATTTCCTGAGCGTACTCTTCATCCGTAAACTCTTTTCCTTCAAAGCGTTTTGCACCATCCACGAAATTACCGGGATTGATACGGACTTTCTCCACATATTTTGCGGCAGCTTCCGCAGCCCGTGGATTGAAATGTATATCGGCAATCAGCGGGGTATTATATCCCCTGCTCCGTATGCCTTCCTGAATATTTTTCAGATTTTCCGCTTCGCGGACACCCTGTGCTGTCAGCCTGACGTATTCTCCTCCGGCTTCTATTATACGTACCGACTGCTCTACACTGGCTTCTGTATCGTTCGTATTGGTACTCGTCATCGATTGTATGCGGATGGGATTGCCACCTCCCATAGGTGTATCTCCTATTCTCGCTGCGGATGAAACCCGTCTTTTATAATTGAAAAAGTCCATTTTAAAATGATGATAATAGTTGTATATAGTTACAAACGTGAAACAAAAGTAGATATTTTTTACTTCCTGTCTTTATTTATTAAGTATTTATATGAATTGAAAAACTAATAATTTATGGCTGCAATTTATGAAATATAAACAATTTATCTTTCTTTGTGTTTTTAAATATGTATTCGCGAGTCTAGTGTCCTAAAAAGAGAATCTGTTCCTATATGATCGACAAGATAAAAAAATTCGTAGAAAAAATCATTCACTTCCTTACTGTAGATATCTGGCGGGTAGATACAAACGGGATAGGCACTCTCAAAGCTTTCCTTTACAATATATTGAAGTCGTTTATTCTAACCATCAGAAATATAGACGGCTCTAAACTCAACAGCCGGGCATCTGCCCTTACTTACAGTACTCTGCTTTCTATAGTTCCCTTACTGGCTGTATTGTTTGCCATAGCACGGGGGTTTGGCCTTCAAAACCTTATGCAGAGCGAACTGGGACATTATTTTGCAGGACAAAAAGACATGCTGGAAAAAGCAATGGTATTTATCGACCAATCCTTAGAATATGCTAAAGGCGGTGTTTTCCTGGGTATCGGCGTCATATTGCTGTTATATACTGTTATTAACCTGATTGCTTCGATCGAAGACAACTTCAACCTGATATGGAATGTAAAGAATGGGCGCACCTATTTCCGTAAATTTACGGATTATCTGGCACTTTTGCTGATTACACCCGTATTTATTATATGCAACTCCGGTTTGACAATCTTCCTGAGTTCTACATCCGATATGAATATAATCGGGCTAGTAATAAGCCCTTTCCTCAAAATACTGCCGTTTATCATTACCATATTCATGTTCACTTTTATATACATCTACATTCCCAATACCAAAGTCAAATTCAGCAGCGCTTTTTTTGCGGGAATAGTGACGGGTCTGGCATTCCAGGTATTCCAACTCCTGTATATCGGCGGACAGATATGGATATCTAAATACAATGCCATATACGGTAGTTTTGCCGCCCTCCCTCTGTTGCTTTTGTGGATGCAGTTATCGTGGTTCATTGTACTGATAGGTGTACAGCTTAGTTTTTCTTACCAGAACATCAAAAAATTCAGCTTTGAAAAAGAATCGGAACACATCAGCCGGCGGTACAAAGACTTTGTTTTACTGTGTATAGCCGGACTTATTGCAAAACGGTTCGAAAAAGGGGAAAAACCATATACGGCAAACGAGCTTTCGGAACAATACAGAATACCTACACGCCTGACCGGGGATACGCTCTATTTTCTGGAAAAAATAGGAATAATCGTGGAAACCGCATCTGACGAGGACAATGTTCCGGCATATATACCTGCCATAGATATTCACAAAATAAGCGTCGAGTATCTGTTCCAAAAAGTAGATATGTACGGTTCGGAAGATTTTGATATGGATAACGGAAAAGAATTTGCAGACGAATGGAATGTAATCC
>DQAM01000229.1 GCA_003523545.1 Dysgonomonas sp. | reverse complement strand
AAAATAAATCAATAATTATAGTTTTATAGTATATATGTATAATTTAAAAGTTTAATTATTAGAAAAATAATATTGTTAAACGTATAGATTAAATTCTAAATATATCTTTAATATTAATACTATTATATGTTGCTAGGTTTATTTTCTTATTTTTCATTTTTTGATAATGTCATTTTGAATTTTCAAATTTCAATACAAAATATAAGAAATCAAATTCAGTCCCCTTAAGATGTGAATATACGGAAAATATTTATTAAAATAGCAACAATTCAGATATAATTTATCCGAATAATTTACTCATTATTTTCTTAAATTATGTTATTTAATTGTGATAATTAGGAATCTTGGTATACTTATATTTTAAATCAAACATATACTTATTTCTATTAGTATAATTGTTTTCTTAACTTTGTGTGAATCTCTTCAATTTAAACAGTAATTTATATGAATATAGCATTGATCGGTTATGGCAGAATGGGTAAAGAAATAGAGCAGATAGCAATCCGGAGAGGCCATACCATTGTTTCGATTATCGATGAAAATAATATCTCCGATTTTGATTCTCCCGAATTCAAATCTGCGGATGCCGCTATTGAGTTCACTATACCGGCTAGTGCCATGAATAATTACAAGAAAGCCTTTGAAGCCGGGGTAGCTGTTGTAGCAGGCACTACAGGATGGCTGGATCATCTGGAAGAAATAAAAGAAATCTGTAGAAAAGATAAGCAGACATTTTTTTATGCTTCGAACTATAGCATCGGAGTGAATATATTTTTCGCTATAAATAAGTATTTGGCTAAGATTATGAATAATTATCCTGATTATTCCGTTAAAATGGAGGAAATTCATCATATTCATAAATTGGATGCACCTAGCGGGACTGCTATTACTCTGGCAGAAGGTATAATAGACAATCTGAATAATAAGAAAGCGTGGCATTTGAACTCTCAACCGGATGAGACAGATATTGAAATCCGTTCTATACGTGAAGGTGAAGTTCCCGGCATACATGAAGTAATATACGAATCGGTAGCAGATATAATAAGTATTAAGCATGATGCTAAAAATAGGAAAGGATTCGCATTAGGAGCTGTACTAGCCGCTGAATTTATTCATGGTAAGAAGGGATTTTACACAATGGATGACATGTTCAAATTTTAAATTCAATAATACACAATAATAATTATGAAAGAAAAAAAGAATTTTGCCGACCGTTTAAAACAGGCAACCAAGAAACAATGGATCAAGTTTTCCATTGTGTGTGTTCTTGTTGCACTTTTTGTCTTATGGACGGGTTACTGGGGAGTTCTGATACTGATTCCGTTATTTTTCGATAGTTATATACTCAAATATATTCCCTGGTCGTTTTGGAAAAAATCTTCCAATTCTTCTTTCCGTACATTTATGGAATGGGCAGACGCCATTGGTTTTGCTTTAATCGCAGTATGGATTATCAATACGTTCTTTTTCCAGAATTATCAGATACCTTCATCATCGTTGGAAAAATCCCTTTTGGTCGGAGATTTTTTATTTGTAAGTAAAATGACTTATGGTACGCGTTCGCCAATGACACCCCTGTCGTTTCCTTTGGCCCAACATACATTGCCTATTCTAAATACGAAATCATATATTGAAAAACCTCAATTGAAATACCAGCGTTTTGCAGGTATCGGAGATACGGATATTAAACGGGGAGATATTGTGGTTTTTAATTTCCCAGCCGGAGATACCGTGGCACTTAATCAGCAGGCTCAGGATTTTTATTCTTTATCTAAAGTGAATCCAAATGGCAGCGAAGGTGTAAGGAATGACCGGTATCAATATGGAGAAATTGTTTATCGTCCGGTGGATAGAAGGGAAAATTATGTGAAAAGATGCATGGGATTACCCGGTGAAACCATTGAGCTGAGGGATGACCAGGTATACATAAATGGACAGCAGGTAGCAAACCCGGAAAAAATGCAGCTTAGGTATTACGTGCAGACGGATGGCACGCAAATCTCCGAAAAGCTTTTTCAGGAACTAGGTATCAGCAAAGAAGATTATATGGTTTATGATAATTCCGGACAGGGGTTTCCTCTATATTTTGACACGCGAGTGGTTCCCTATTATATTAAATACAAACAGTTTCCAAATCAAAATGATCTTAATTGGAACGACAGCCTGGAACTGGAAGCTTTAGGCTTTGTGAAAAAATCGGAGCAATGGGGTATTTCTTATTATTTGCCTTTGACTGAGGCTATGATAAATGAACTGAATGCTAAGCTGTTTGTATTGAAGATTGTAAAAGATAAAGAATACATTGTTAAGTATAATGTCAGTCCAACTAAACAGATTGATTACCCATTTTATTATCCTATCGATTATCCTACAAAGTGGACGCGTGATACGTATGGGCCTCTATGGATACCTCAAAGAGGTTCTACAATAACTTTTGATAATGATGTAGATTTCAAAGTAGCTGCATATGAGAGGTGTATAAAGAATTATGAAGGAAACAGCTTTGAATATCGTGACGGAAAAGTATTCATAAACGGACAACAAGCCGATTCGTATACTTTTAAATTCGACTATTACTTTATGATGGGAGACAACAGGCACAATTCAGCGGATTCGCGTTCATGGGGATTTGTTCCTGAAGACCATATTGTCGGAAGCCCGTTATTTGTATGGCTGTCACTTGATAAAGATAAAAGCTGGTTCGGCGGAAAAATACGATGGAATCGTATTTTCACCAGTGCAAAAATAAAATAAACTATCTTCTAAATTTTAAATGTAAAATGGATGATACACGGAGAAAAAAGATAAAATGGTATATTATCTCTTTTGTATCCGCTTTATTTATAATCAGCATACTACGTGCATTTTTTATTCAATCTTATACGGTCTCCTCTCCACAGATGGAGACCGCTTTGAATATAGGAGACCGCCTTCTGGTCGATAAAACAGCTTATGGGGTAAGACTGCCGGTTACTATCTTGTCTATCCCTTTTACCTTCGATTCGTTTTTAGGTTTGAGGTCGTATAGCCGGCTTATAGAATTACCTTACAAACGGATAAATACACGAAAAATTCAAAGAAATGATATTGTATTATTCAATAACCCGGTAGAAAAATTAAAGCCTATAGACAAGAGAGGATTATTGTTGAGCCGATGTGTAGGACTTCCGGGAGATACAATAAATAGGAATGCTAATGGACTTATTATAAATAGTATAAAGATTATCCCTTCGCCGGATAAATCAGCTCCATATACTTATAACCCGATTAATGAAGATGAAGTATTAGCTGTGATAAAAGAATTCAATATACCTATACGTAATTATGAAGATAAGTCAGCCAGATTCTATAAAAGCATTTTACTTAATCAATATGAATATTGGATAATTTCGCAAAAACTGGAATCTGATTATTTGTTACCTTTATCAGAAAGTGAAGATAAATACTCTTATAATTTATTGATTCCATCGAAAGATATGGAGATATATTTTACGGATGAAAATTCATTCATATATAAAGACATTATTGCTGATGAAATGCCTCATTTTGAATTTTTAAACGGTAAAATTGTCGATAATGGAACTATAGTCAGAAATTATAAGTTTAAGTACGATTATTATTGGTTTATATCGGATAATCCCTACGAAGCAATAGATTCACATCAGATAGGTTTTGTTTCTGAAAAATACATAATAGGAAAAGCCTTTTATATTTCGGTAGGTATCGCCGATAATAAAATAAACTGGCAAAGGTCTTTCTCAACCATAAGATAATAAAATGAATTTTTACCTGTCATCCGCATATTTAGCACCGATAGAATATTATACAATCCTGTATAACTGCAATGTATATATCGAAAAATATGAGAACTACATAAAGCAGTCGTACCGGAATCGTTGCAATATTTTATCTGCAAATGGTCTCATGCCTCTTTCTATTCCGGTAGAAAGCAACGGAGGTAAAAAGTGCCTGATGAAAGATATTCGTATTGCTGAACACGGAAACTGGAGGCATCTCCATTGGAATGCTTTGATTTCCGCATACAATTCCAGCCCTTATTTTGAATATTATCAGGATGATTTCATGCCTTTTTACGAAAAGAAGTACAAATATTTGTTTGATTTCAACGAAGAATTCAGGGAAATGATATGCGGGTTACTTTGTATGGATACATCAAGTATTGTATATACTAAGAAATATGAACAAGTAGAACTTAACGATTGTGATATGAGGGAAAAGATGTCACCCAAGAAAGATTGGAAAACCAATAATCCCTTTTTTATCTCTATCCCTTATTATCAGGTTTTTTCTCAAAAGTATGAATTTGTAGAGAATTTAAGTATCGTGGATTTGTTATTTAATATGGGAAATGAAAGCCAATTGATTTTATCAAAAAGTATAAAAGCAACTAGCGTAAAATAAAAAAACCTCTCAATGAGAGGCTTTTTTATTTTATCTAGATTATTTTATTATTAGAACTTTACAATAGCTCCCACAAGGAATTGGCTCATATCCAAGTCTATTCCAAATGAATTAGTGTATGTGTATCTATCGTAATCTCCTCCATATCCCTGTTTATTATGTTTAAATCCGATAAAACCGAATTTACCAGTTATTGAGACCGATTGAGATACGTTTATAGCAACACCCGGTCTTATACCTACTTCAAATTCTTGTTCGGTATAATCAGAGTCATCTTTTGTCAAATATGCATATCCTAATCCTGAGTCAAGAAACATTCCTCCAAAATGTCCTTTTAAAAAGGCCCACCTTACAAAGGGGCTTATAACAAAAACGTTCTTTCTTTCTTTTTCAAAATATTGATTACCTCTACTGTCATAGTCAATCTCTATTCCCTCTTTGGAAAGATAACCTAAACGGACACCTATACCCATGTTATCATCTAATGCATATCCTATTTCGGGCATTAACTGAAATGATGTTACCTTTTCTCCATACTCTTTACTAGACCAGAAACCGAAAGATCCCCCCATCCAGAACTGGCCTATTTCCTGTGCATTTACAGCGATAATTGTACTTAATGAGATAACAAGTGTAAAAAATAACTTTTTCATGAATTTAGCTTTAAATTGATTATAAATTATCCCTCTTATTCAAATGTGGAAGTAAAATTATTTAATTTTTCTAATATTTAATTATTTTATGGAGTTAATTATTTACTTTTCATTTTCAAACTATAATATTGTAATTAAATAAATATTATGTAAATTATTGATATATAAGGTAGCTTAAGTTATTTTCATCGAATATTTCGTTTGCTGTTTCATGGATCTGCTCAATAGTAATACTTTCGATTTTTTTTGCTATTTCTTCTATACTATTGAAATAATTATACCGTAAATAGCTTTTTCCGAGCGAAAGAGCAAGGTTCTCGTTATTATCGGCCGAAATACCCGTCTGTCCGATAAGCTGTTTTTTAGCGGACTCTAATTGTGCTGAAGAAAGCTTTTTTTCTTTCAACATCTTAAGTTCCTTACGGATAAGGTCTATGCATTTCTCTGCGTTACGTTTATCACTGCCGAAATAAATCGAAAATACACCTGTATCTGTATAGCTGGTCATGTTCGACTCTACATTATATACATACCCTTTTTTCTCCCTTAAAGCAATGTTTAATCTGCTGTTCATTCCCGGTCCGCCCAGAAGATTATTTAACAGATGTAGTGTTTTCCTCTTTTTATCGTATAAATCATAACATCTTCCACCTATTATAGCATGTGTCTGTATAGTGTCTTTATCGAACTTTTCTTTAAGTGGTGAAACGCTGGAAGGTGCGTTTCTTTTTTGTTTAACGTGTAAAGGTTTAATCCCGGATAAATATTTTTCGGCCAGCTTAATAACTTTCTTGATGTCGGTTTTTCCTAATGAAAAAAAGACCATATTATCCGGCGAATAGTTCCTTTGTATAAACTTCTCCGTTTTTACTGTATTGAAAGTATTTAGAATACCAGGTTCTCCTAAGATATGATGTCCTAATTGTGAATCGCGGAAGATGATATTTTCGAATTCATCGAATATAAGTTCAGAAGGGCTATCCTCATAAGAATTGATTTCATCGAGGATGACTTCGATTTCTTTATCTATTTCTTTTTGCGGAAAAATCGAGTGGAATGTCAGATCGGTAAGTAGTTCGAAAGCTCTTTCGAAATGCTGTTCAAGAAAAACCGAGTAAAGTACTGTTTCTTCTTTATTAGTATAAGCGTTTATCTCTCCTCCCACACTTTCCATACGATTCAGAATATGAAAAGACTTCCGTTTTTTCGTGCCTTTAAAAAGCATGTGTTCCACGAAATGGGCCATCCCGAATTCATCGTGGTTTTCGTCCCTTGTACCCGCATCTATTACAAAACCGCAATAAGAAACATTTGAGGAAATAGGTTTATGGACAATACGCAGGCCGTTTTTAAGAATATATGATTGGTATTCTTTCATTTTTATATTTTATTTTCCTTTTAAGTATATATTAAAACGTGGAAAAGATAATTCTGTTTGGATAAGATAATTTCTATCGATCTGTACAGAGTCTTTCCCAACCACCAGTGATTCTACATGGAAGAACGTTAAGGAATCCGGTATAAACTTGATAACACCAAGTGTAAAGGGAGTATAATCTGTATATCTGTAAGGTGAATATACAATGGGTTTTTTATGGGGAAACATAATGGATATCTCTGCTAATAAAGAAAAAGATTCCGGAGTGGAGATTATATAGGATGGGCTTCCTTCCTCATTTATAAAAGTTGCCAATTGTGTTTTGTATTCTGTTTGTTTATTATAAAAACTAGTTTCAGAAGATATTCTGGCTAATGTGAATATCAAAAGCATAGACAAAGACGACATTATTATAATTTTGTATTTACTACCTATCATTAAGGAGGCGTATATAGAGGTTCCCAGAAGCAGCGGACCTAATACGCAGATTGTATATCTGGCTACAAGAATAGGCTTGAAAAGGATGGAGAAAAATATACTTGAGACTAATGTTAAAACATATACTAATACAAAGGCATCACCGGCAAATAGATTTTCCAATAAGTGTTTTTTCTTGTGTTTTTTTATAATTAAAAAAAATAAGATGCCTATTAAAAGAAGCATGATAGAAAGTCCAATTGCCATGGGTGGCAGAGAAAATGTGATGTACGGATGAGAAGGCTCTTTAGGAGAAAAGAAATAATAAGAATATAAAAGTATATCGCGTGGTGTTACTCCGCCGATCCAATAATCTTGTTTTACTCTTCCAACCTGACCTAAAATTGCAGGTATCCAGGGAGAATACAAAACAATAAATGCAGCCAGCGAAAATATAACCTTGATGATTTTGCGGTTTGTCATCAAATATGCGGTAATAAGCAGCCCGTAAATAATTCCTACAGCAATAAGTGCATAGTTATGTGTATAAGCTCCACAAACTGCGAATAATGTCACTAATATGTAGGATAACGGCTTTTCGTTTTTAAAACAGTCATAAGCATATACAGCACAGGCTAAAACAAAAAACATAGCCCAGGAATACATTCTTATTTCCGTTCCCATATATTGATTAACAGGCATGAGTGATAGTGCAGCGATAAATAGAAGTGCTGTGGTCTTGCCGAATAATCTTCTAATTGGAAACAAACCAATTAAAAAAGCCGCCATAATTCCCAGATAGGAGAAAATACGCATGGCTATTATCGAATTTGAACCGGTTACGTTTGTGAAAAATTTTAACAGCAGATAGTAGAGAGGCGGGTGTACATCCCAGCTTGTTATGGTAATAATATCAGCGAATGGATATTTCACCATAGCTATTGTATAGGCTTCATCATACCATATAGAAACCCTTATGAAGCAAAAATAAATCACTACGCCGGAACAAATAAGTATGAATAACAAACTTATTTTCCAGAAATTTTTATCTATTAAGTCTTCGAGATTTTTCATGGAATATATTCTAATTGTTGTATACCACCTCTAAATTAATATATAAAGAAATAAACAGCAGAACTTATTTGCAGTCCTGCTGTAACTTTACATTTATCTTTTATACATGCTTATTTCATTTTCCATTCGGTACCGTCCTTGCCGTCTTTTATTTCGAAGCCTATTTTATTCAACTCATCCCGTATTTTGTCCGAAGTGGCCCAATCTTTGCACATTTTTGCCTCATTCCTTATTTGTAAAAGCAGATCTATAGCTTTGGTATAAGCTTCGGTACCCTTATCTGCATTATTAAGTTCATTCTTTATTCCCAGAATCTCGAATAAAAATACATCGAACAGTGATTTGAGTTCAGCAATATTATCTTCTGATACCTGCACTTTACCATCTACAGCCGAATTAATGATGGTAACGGCTTCACATAGTTCGGCAATTACCATGGCTGAATTTAAATCATCATTCAGAGCATCATAACATTTTCGGCGGATGGTCTTTATATCGACAGAGGATGCAGCTGAAGGAGAAATCTTAGGTATCCGCGCATAAGCTTCCAGCAGCCGGCTCAGGCCTTTTTCCGAAGCCTGCAGTGCTTCATTACTGAAGTCTACAGTGCTGCGGTAATGCGCCTGCAATATGAAAAACCGGATAGTCATAGGTGAATAGGCCTGTTTTAATAAAGAATGAGAACCTTCGAAAAATTCGTCCAAAGTAATAAAATTACCCAGCGATTTTCCCATCTTTTGTCCGCCTATAGTTATCATATTGTTGTGCATCCAGTATTTTACCACCCGGTGTTTCTCAACTGCCGTATTTTGTGCTATTTCGCATTCGTGGTGAGGAAACATCAAGTCCAATCCTCCACCGTGAATGTCAAATTCCGAACCCAGATATTTGATGCTCATCGTTGAACATTCTATATGCCATCCTGGAAAACCTACGCTCCAAGGGGATTTCCACCTCATTATATGTTCCGGAGACGCTTTTTTCCAAAGAGCAAAATCTACTTTACTTCGTTTTTCATCCTGTCCGTCCAGCTGGCGGGTGGTGTTGAGCATTTCTTCTATATTGCGGTGCGAAAGGATGCCGTAGTCATAGTCTTTGTTAT
>DQAM01000078.1:1552-2571 GCA_003523545.1 Dysgonomonas sp. | reverse complement strand
TATTAATGAAGCCCGCAGCTTCCGGCATAGAATAAAAAGGATTCGGATTAGAACGGTCTGCTGTATTTATAACTGCATTATCGGAAGCCAATCGGCTATGGCTCGTTATCCGGCAATTGCCCCCAATAGTAGAAGTAATTTTAATGTAAACCAGACGATGATTTTGCCACTCCATATCGACAATGAAACCTCCTCTTGCCCGTAAGCCGCGTACCGACCCCTGCGCCCAATTATCCGGTAATGCAGGTAATACAAATATATCTCCCGAGTGGCTTTGCAAAAGCATCTCGGTAATTCCCGCCGTACCACCGAAATTTCCATCTATCTGAAAAGGAGGATGTGCATCGAAAAGATTAGGATATGTTCCTCCACCTTTAGTTTTTCCTTGGATATCAATATATTTCAATCCGTTTTTTAACATAGCATAAGCATGGTTTCCGTCCTCGAGCCGTGCCCAGAAATTAATTTTCCATGCCATAGCCCATCCGGTTCCGCCATCTCCTCTCAGCTCCAATGTTTTTTTAGATGCCGCTGCCAATCCGGGAGTATGCCGGGGAGTAATCTGTTTACCCGGATGCAAGCCGAAGAGATGGGATACATGCCTGTGGTGAGGCTCATTTTCTATAAAATCTTTTTCCCATTCCTGGAGCTGTCCTTTTCCTCCGATATGTGGAGGAAATAATTTGCTCTTTGCAATAATCAGCCTATTTCTAAAATCTTCATCTTTATTCAATACTTTAGACGCATCGATGCAATTGGTGAATAAATCCCATATCATAGCCATGTCCATAGTAGCAGCTTTTGTCAGGTCTCCGACATACTCTTTGCCGTCCTTGCCTACATATTTAAAAGAATTCTCGGGTGAAGTGGAAGGACTGGTTACAAGATAGCCGCTCGACTCGTCTGTGTACAACCAAGACAGCATAAATTCTGCCGCACCTTTCATCAAAGGATAGGCGTATTCTGATAAATAACCTGCATCGCCTCCGAATTGATAATGTTCCCATAGGTGCTGGCAA
>DQAM01000078.1:1128-1413 GCA_003523545.1 Dysgonomonas sp. | reverse complement strand
TATAGCCCTGCTCGAAGGGTCTTTATCGTATCCTCCCGGTGGTGAAGTCTTACCCCATGCATCTGAGTTGTGATGTGCTACCCATCCTTTATCTATACCATAATTTATTTTAGCGGTTTCACTTCCGTTCAGGGCTAATAAAGATATAAAGTCTAATAATGGCTGGTGGCATTCCTGCAAGTTAGTAGTTTCGGTCAACCAATAATTCATTTCAGTATTGATATTGGTTGTATAATTCGATCCCCATGGAGGCTGTACATGAGGATTCCATATTCCCTGCAGATT
>DQAM01000078.1:0-939 GCA_003523545.1 Dysgonomonas sp. | reverse complement strand
ATTCCATATTCCCTGCAGATTAGACGGGATTCCTCCCGGACGTGACGAAGCGATCATAAGATATCTGCCGAATTGATAATAAAGCGCCACCATTCCCTGATCGGAATCATTATTCTGAAACTCTTTTAAACGAATATCGGTAGGGAGTTTTTCTTTCTCCGGATTATTACCACCCAATTTGATGCTTACCCTGTCGAAAAGTTCTCTGTAATCAGAAATGTGCCTTTCCAATAATTCTCTGTATGTTTTTTGTTCTGCTTTAGCCAAGTATGTACCAACCATGTCAATAGAGCCCTGTGCTAAACGATCAATCTTACCCAGTTCTTGATAGCTTGTACCGGCTGACAGTAGTATCACTACGGATGAAGCATTCTCAATGTATAATATACTATCATTTACATAAGACAATCCATCCTCTAATATGACTTTTGCCCTGACTTCGAAATCCAGCCCTTTACTGTCATCTTCCGAATATCTTACCTGTTCGGGTTCATGGCTCCGGTGCGCCACATACTCAGGAGCTTTACCTTTGAGGATTAAAGCATTCTCTCCATCTTTAAAGGTTCTATACCTCAGCGCGCTGGATAATGATAGAGCACCGTTAAAGGAATTTTTCTTATCTGTTTCTATCTTTATAACCATTACCTGATCAGGATAAGAAATAAAAGATGTACGCTTGTAATTTATACCATTCGATTGGTAGCTGACTGTAGAAACCGCATCTGATATGTTTAAATCCCTGTAGTAATTCGTTACTTCACCGATGCCATCCATCGAAATACGTAAATCTGCCATAGGAAGATAACGAGCTGAATAAGGCCCTTGTGCGTTTATTTTCCATAATCTTTCAGCTTCGGCGTATTCTCCTCCATCTATTGCTTTTCGGATAAGGGGTATTGCACCCTTAGCTTTGGGATTGTTACCGGGCACATATTCTCC
>DQAM01000159.1 GCA_003523545.1 Dysgonomonas sp. | reverse complement strand
ACGTACCAGAGTGCCAAAGAAAATAATATAGAAATAATAGATGCTTCCTGTCCCGTTGTATTAAGGCTCCAGAAGCGGATAAAAGATAAATACACCCAAGAAAAAGGAAATCGCACCCAGATAGTAATCTATGGGAAAAAAGGACATGCGGAAGTAAACGGTTTGATAGGACAGACTGATTCCGAGGCGATTATAATAGAGAAAAAAGAAGATTTGGATAAACTGGACTTTAACCGTAATATCTGTCTTTTTTCACAAACCACGAAACCTCTCGACGGGTTTCAGGAAATAGTGGACGTTATTACGGCCCGGATAGACAGCAATGCCAGCTTTGAATATTTCGATACCATTTGCAGGCAGGTTTCGAATCGTATGCCCAATATTAAGGAATTTGCCATGCAGCATGAATTAATCTTTTTTGTGGCGGGAGAAAAAAGTTCGAATGGTAAAGTCCTATTTTCCGAGTGTAAAAAATTTAATCCCAATTCTTATTTTGTATCTTCGCCCGGTGAAATTGACCCGGAACTGATAAAGGAAGGTATTTCTATCGGAATCTGCGGTGCCACATCGACGCCCAGGTGGCAGATGGAAGAGGTTGAAAAACGGATAAATGAAATATTTACATCGAATAAGGTAAAAAGTTTGAAATAAAATTATAAAGGAACATGACTACAATTAAGTGTATTGGTGTTTTGACTTCGGGAGGGGATGCCCCCGGTATGAATGCGGCAATACGTGCTGTGACACGTGCTGCGATATACAATGACATTCAGGTGAAAGGAATTATGAGAGGGTATCGTGGATTGATCTTCGACGAAATCGTACCTTTTAGAACAAATAGCGTAAGTAATATAATCCAGCAGGGCGGTACAATCCTCAAGACTGCCCGCAGCAAGGAATTTATGACTGTAGAAGGACGTCAGACTGCATACGAAGCCATGCAGCGTGAAGGAATAGATGCTTTGGTAGTGATCGGGGGAGACGGCTCTTTGACGGGAGCGCGGATATTTGCGCAGGAACACAATATTCCGGTAGTAGGATTGCCAGGAACTATAGATAACGATCTCAACGGTACGGATATGACTATCGGTTATGATACGGCTCTTAATACTATTATGGAAGCTGTGGATAAGATACGCGATACGGCGAGTTCGCACGAACGCCTATTCTTTATCGAAGTGATGGGGCGTGAATGCGGCTACCTGGCTCTTAACGGAGCTATTGCTACCGGAGCCGAAGCGGCTATCATTCCCGAAAGGGCATTCGAGACCGACCAGCTCGGTGAACTTATATCTAACGGTTTCCGCAAAAGTAAGAATAGCAGCCTTGTCTTAGTTACCGAAGGAGATATTACAGGAGGAGCCATGAGAATGGCCGAACGTGTTAAAAATGAATATCCTCAATATGATGTGCGTGTTACTATTCTGGGGCATGTGCAGCGGGGAGGTTCGCCCACAGCTGCCGACCGTATATTGGCCAGCCGTATGGGGGCTGCAGCCATAGATGCTTTACTCGAAGATCAGCGTAATGTGATGATCGGTATACAGAATGATAAAATTGTGTATATACCGTTTTCGAAAGCGATCAAGAAAAACCGTCCGGTAAATGAAGACTTAGTGAATACATTGAAGATATTATCAATCTGACAATAATTCTTTTATGAAAAATAAAAGGTGTGGAAATTTTCCTCACCTTTTTCTATTTCAATCTTATTCCTCTTTATAATCAAAAAGTCCATTCGGGAGAAGTCCGTGCATTGGACGTATTTGTCCTGTTGGTAGTTCCTGTAGATGTGGTTCCTCCTCTGTAGTACTTCATTGCTTCGGGAAGTTCTTCCCTGATTTTTTTGATGCGGGTTTCATCCGAAGGGTGTGTACTCATAAATTCAGCAACTTTAGCATTTCCCGAGTTTTGCGACATTCTTGTCCAGAAACTTTCAGCAGCTTGCGGATTATATCCGGCCATTGCCATAAAAATAAGTCCTAACTGGTCGGCTTCTAACTCCTGTTTCCGCGAATAAGGAAGCATAATTCCATATTGAGCACCTACCCCATACACTGTAGACGCAATTTGTTGTACAGCTGCGGATTTTCCATCGAGTGCTATGCCCAGAGCTGCACTTCCATATTGGGAAAGCATCTGCTGGCTCATACGTTCATTAGCGTGTTTTGCTACAGCATGGGCAACTTCATGTCCCATAACAACGGCTAAGCCTGTTTCATCCTGGGTAATAGGTAATATTCCTTCATAGACAACGATCTTTCCGCCTGGCATACAGAAAGCATTTACTTCATTACTTTTCACCAGGTTGAATTCCCATTGATAATCATTTACCAGATTACTCATGCCGTTTGCTTTGAGGTAAGTTTCTACGGCATTCGCTATATTACGGCCTACTTTTTTGACTAAAGCAGTATTCGCTTGGTTTGTGGATAACGGCGCCGATTTTATAAACTCATCGTACTGCTGGAGGCTCAGCGTAAGCACCTCCTGATCAGATACCAGTAACATCTGTTTTCTTCCCGTAACCGGGACACTTCCGCAACCTGTCAACAGGAAAAATGCGGTAATAAGGCAAATCGAAATATATTTCATAAGAAAAAAATGAATTAATCCTCTAATCTTTATCACTACAAATAAAAACAAAAATTAGGAAATATAGTTCGGTTTTTGTCGGAAATTACTTTTTGTCGGGATTGCAACATGCACAGCCTTCGTGTTTTTCCAGTATCCTGTGAGGAAAATCGCCGTGCCCGATTATTTCGATAGGGCATGAGGTGTAGTTTTCTTTCAGCCATTCGGACGAGATATTAGAACCCGAATGATAATGCAGTCCTTCATTTACACAGGCAATATTTTTTACCTGTGATATGACAGTACCGATATCGTGCGATACAAGGATAATCGCTGTCTGATGGTTTATTTCTTCCAGTATTTTGTAAAAGTCAGTCTCGAATCGTTTATCAACATATGAACTGGGTTCGTCGAGAATAAGCAGGTCGGGATTATCAATGACCGCCCTTCCCAACAAGGCCCTCTGTAGCTGTCCGCCTGATAAATTACCTATAGGCCTGTCGAGCAAACCGGATAATCCCATTTTCTCAGCAATATGCCTAGCTGTTTCTTTCTGTTCGGCGGAATAATAATTGAAAAAATTTCGTTTCGGAGTCAATCCTGATAATATGACATCATATACAGAAATGGGAAATTTCTTGTCGATTTTGTTTATCTGCGGAAGATAACCGATATTAATTTTATCCGCATTCTTTTTATCCTTAAAGAAAAGTATTTCACCTTTACCGGGTTTTATTAATCCCAATATGGTTTTGAGAAGAGTAGTCTTCCCTCCGCCGTTAGGCCCGATTATACCGAGAAAATCGTTATTATAGACATTCAGGTTTATATCTTGCAAAACGGGTTTTTGAGGATCGTATCCTACGGTAATGTTTCTTATTTCCAGTAAAATATCTGTCATTCCTGATGGGCTATTGCTTTTGCGATTTTTATCATCTCCCCGGTCCAGTCATAAGCGAGCGGGTTGATGCTGACAATTTGAGCGTCGAGTTCCTTGGCTATTGTCTCAGCATTTTTCTGATCGAATTCCTCCTGAATGAAAACCACACGGACATTGTCTTTTTTTGCTTGTTTGATAATTTCAGATAAATGTTGTGGGCTGGGGCTTTTGCCATGTGCTTCTATGCTGTATTGTTTGAGGGAATACTCATTGGCAAAATAGCTTAACGAGGGGTGGTATATCACAAAGGCTTTGCTTGGCGATTCGGCAAGGACGGCCCGGATAATACTGTCGGTCGTTAATATATCTTTTTCAAGCTTCCTGAAATTTTTCAGGTAATAATCTTCATTAATTTTGTCAAAATTAACCAGTCCGTTATACATATTTTTTGTCAATACAAGGGCAGTCTTGGGAGAACTCCATATATGAGGATCATCGCC
>DQAM01000160.1 GCA_003523545.1 Dysgonomonas sp. | reverse complement strand
TCAGATATATCTTTTTCCCAAAAAAAGGAAACATATCGTTGTAAGTAACCAAAGCCTGGTTAAAAGAAACAATAATAAAGAAAAGAAAAAGAATTATATATCTCCATATCCTGAATGAAGGAGATAATAAAAACTTATATACAAAAGATTTCTCGTTCATCTAAAATTAAGAATACAGGAAACGAAGATATATATTCTTTCTACTTTGCAGAAATTAATTTTCAATCCTTCCAATCGGCTATGATGATTTTCTGGTCTGTTGTACAGGCACTAAAATACCCTAAAGCTCCATTGCTGATGTTTGATATAGGATTAGTTGGTGTTCCTACGGCATTTACCAAGGAATCGAAGAATTTGTGGGTCCCTTTATCTATACACTGCAATTCGAGGGTTAGCTCATCACCCTTTTTTATAGGGTCTATATCCGCATCGTTGGCAAATACCATCAAACTCCATTGGAAATCAGGCAGACCATCATTTATCATATCTGCACTCATTACATATTCAGCCAAATCGGGATTCTGCTTTCCATTGATAAACAATAAAGCCCGATAATATTGATTTGCATCCCCCGAAGGGATTGCAAAATGCAGGTTGACAAAAGGATTATCTATTGCTTTGATTTTTTTAATTGTAACGGAATCGAGAGGAACACGAGGAGGCATTTGCGATACTGAAGTATATTCTTTTCCTTCGTAAACTACAGACATAGTATATGTACGACCTATCACTCCTCTTAAATTTTCGGCTGTATACCACCCGTTTGAACCTTGTCTTAAAATCTCTGAATTACCCTGGTCGTCAGATATGGTAACAATCGCCCCGCTGAGGTTAGGATACCCGTTATTGTTGCTGAAATCCAGTGTCTGGGTGACCCGTACGGTTGCCAATTGATCTTGTTTTACTATACCTTCAATTACAAGCTGAGGTGGTACAGAACGCAGTTCTACATCAATCTCCTTTTCACAAGAAGGAAGGCTTATGATAAATAACATCAGCAGAAATGATATTCTATGTCTTTTTATTAACGTGTTCATAATTATTTTATATATATTGGATTGTATATTATACTATTGTTTAAAATTTAAAATTCCATGAAATGGATGGTACAAATGTGAACAAGGAATACTGATAAGCTGTAGTCTTATTCGGATCTTTTGTATTCGTACGGAATTCTATCAGATAGGCATTTTCGCGTCCATATGCATTGTAGAGTCCGAATACCAATTCGGATTGGAATTTCGAAGTCTTTTTAAGAAGGCAGGTAGCACCCAGGTCAAGCCTGTGGTAAGCAGGCATCCGGTAACCATTCCTTTCTGCATAGTACATTATATCCTTTCCGTTTACCTGATATTTACCACTTGGATAAGTTATGGCATTTCCGGTATAATATACCCATGCGGCCGATAGAGACCATTTCGGGCTGAGTTCGTACATACCTACAATAGAAATATCATGTGTTCTATCCTGAATTGCATTGTACCATTCACCATTATTGATGCCATCTATTTTCTTTTCTGATTTAGATAAAGTATAACCTATCCATCCGGTCAGTCTTCCCGTACGTTTTTTCAGCAATAATTCGACTCCATAGGAACGGCCTTTGCCTGACAGAATTTCAGTTTCGATAACATCGCGCCCCATGATGTCTGCACCATCTTTAAAATCTAACTGATTTTTCATATCCTTGTAAAATCCTTCTACACTGAGTTCAAACATATTTTTTGAAAAATTGCGGAAATATCCCAATGATACCTGATCTGCAATTTCCGGTTTAATGATGTTAGAGCTCATTGTCCATCTGTCCACAGGAGTTCCCTGAGGTGCGTAAGATAATAAGTGCATATTTTGTACAGTACGGGCATAAGCCGCTTTAATAGAAGAAACCGGATTTAATTTATAAGCAGCAGACAAGCGTGGTTCAAAGTTAATATATGTTTTTACCACTTTCCCCGATTTATACCATGTACTGTCTGTTACGTTGCTATTTTTATCCATTGTATAATATTCACCTTTACCCAATGCCATATAAGCCGACATTCTGAGTCCGTATATAACTTCAAGATTATCATTTAGTTTTAGCTGATTCGATATATATACTCCATTTTCAGATGAATAACGGTGATGCAGGTCAAGAGTTCTTTCATTTTCTTTCGTATCTATTTTGAAATTGCCCGGGGCCAGTTCGTGGTATGTCGAACTCAATCCGAATCGCCATCTGCTTCCGGGATTATGCTGATAAATATATTCATGCTTAAAGGTATAATCCTTTATATTGGATTTGCCATTTTCTTTAGATCCTATCTCCATCTCCATAAAATAATCATACTGATTGTATGAGAAGGTTGTTTTAGAATTCCATTTACTGTTATAAGTATGATGCCAGGTTGCTGCCAGGAACTTATTTCCCCAGTTTATTTCAGCGGCTTCTTTTATTTTCATTTTATCCTTGCCCATATAACCTGATATTGTCAGGCGGTCTTTGTCAGATAAGGCAAAAGACAGCTTCATGTTAAGGTCATAGAAATACAGGCTTGAATTTTTAGCTTCTTCAATTCCTAAAGCCTTGCCTACCGCATCGGCGTAAGTACGTCTTGCTCCAAGCAGAAATGAAGATTTTCCTTTTTGAATAGGACCTTCTACATTTATATTCGATGAAATCAGCCCGATACCTCCAGCTACATGATAATTCTGGCTATCTCCTATCCGTTGCTGTACATCAAGTATCGAGGACAGCCTTTCTCCATATTGTGCCGGCAATGCTCCTTTATAAAGAGTGACATCCCGCAACACTTCCGAGTTAAAGGTTGAAAAGAATCCCATCAGATGCGATGCATTATAAAGTGATACATCATCCAGAAGAATCAGGTTTTGATCTGCGCTTCCTCCCCGCACATAAAACCCGGAACTACCCTCTCCTGCCCCTTGTACTCCAGGCATCAACTGGATTGATTTTATAATATCCCGCTCTCCAAGTAAAACAGGCAGTTTATTTATTTCCTGAATCTCCATTTTCTGAACCCCTGTCTGAACGGCAGTTACATTTTCATCGGGTTTCTGTGATGATATTACAATCTCACTTAATCCGACGGCAGACTGTATCATCTCTATATTATGAACCAGATTCTTTGTCAGTGAGACCGGAATCTCCTGATCTTCAAATCCCATATAATGGATAAGTAAAGTATAATTCCCTTTTGGTAATGTCAGCCAATATTTCCCATCCGCATCTGTGGCCATGCCTCTCGATTCTTGCCCCTTAATTACAACAGGTACACCTATAAGAGTTTCCTGAGTCTCTTTATCCCGTATGAATCCACTGATCGTGTAGTTTTGGGCTATTATTAATGACGGAGTGATAAATATAAAACATAAAAGCAGGAAGAAAAATCGTTTTTCCGCACGTAAACGTTTAAATTTCATAAATTAAATAGTATAGTTAGTTATTCTCTTACATTCTGCGGCAAAAATAAACAACCTTATTTTAATTATCGCGATAAAGCGACAAAATAGAATATTTATGCGACGAAAATAAAATATTGTAAGATGACTTCTTATATAAACCCTTTTGCAGAATAATTAAAGTAAAGTTCCTTCCGTAAACTCTTATATTTTTTATATATTGTCTCGGAAATTTGCCGGTTCTGCCGGAAATATTTCTTTATTTTGGAATCGCGGAAATATTATATAGTTTTGTTTATTTTATTCAATATTTGTCAGATTTCCTTGTTTCTCCCGGAACCGAACAGACTTGGCAACTATAAAAGCATTATGAAAATTATTCATAGGCATTAAATTTTGTGAATAAAATGATATTAAAAAATATTTATAATTATGATAAAAAACAAAAAGATGAAGATTCTAAGAAATAACCTTTTGT
>DQAM01000315.1 GCA_003523545.1 Dysgonomonas sp. | reverse complement strand
TGTATAATCCGGTGCAAGGAAGAACATATTTGAACTTGGACTGGTTGTCTTCTCGTAACGGTAAACTTTAGCTGAACTATTTCCCGTAAAGTTAGGGTTGTCACTCACTCCTGTCCGTGTTCCCATTTCTTCGAATCCCCAGGCTATTGCCGATTCTCCTTCAAAATCTTCACGAAGAGGTATCGCTTTAAGTGGACGTTCAGGCTTAACATTTTTATCCTTAGGGATAAATCGGAAAGACCAATTATTATTTGATTCCAAAGAACTTAGGCATGTCACTTCCAATACATCTTCAGTTAATTCAACAATATTATAAGTAGAAGTTCCAGCATAAAATCCGAAGAAAGCTCCACCTGTAAATGTCAGGGTATTATCATTTTCATTTAGAATAAACGTATAACCTCCGGGTGCAGGAGAATATTCCACATCGAAATCATCTACCGGAGTAGAATGCGAATTGGTATAACCCAGACTAGCTAATGCATTTACACCTGCTTGATTTGTGTATATATAACCATTATTTTTCCAATACAATTTGGTACCCGTTTGAATAAATGTAAACTCTTGAGTATAAAGACTAGATCCATCTTTCTCATTTGCACCAGCGTACCATGACCAGGAAAGGTCAGTAGGAAATACGCCAAAATGGCCACCATTATATTGATCCAACACCCAGGTTTTACCTTCTACATTATCAGCACCACCTGTTAAGTTACGATACCCGGGAGTATCCAATAAGCTGAAATCATTATTTTCTAAATGTAGTACCTGGCTTTTAGTGATAGATGTACCATCCGAGGCGTATACAGTTAATGTTACAGTATAATCTCCGGCATATGGATATTGTCCAAGTGGATTTCTTTCCTTAGTTTCTACATCATTTCCTAAATTCCATAAAACAGAGGTCGGAACTTTACTATCGACATTAACAGTAAACCGGATTTCATTTGTACTTTTATCGGTAGGTGCGTAACTGAACGATACCTGATTCTCAGTGATCGTATCCAGTGCTCCCATCGAATAGTCGTCTCCATCCTGCGGATCACAGGCTGTCAGGGCAAAGAGGGTAATCAATGCAAAAATTCCTGACTTGAATATATTTTTTATCATTTTCATTTCTTTCATTAAAAGGTTATTAATTCCAGCCTTGATTTTGCTTCAATTCAAACTCGGTATTCCTTGTTTTTTCTATTTCGGTCTGAGGAATAGGAGCATATTTCTTCCATTCTTCGAAAGTACGCACAGAGTTCATATTTACATCGTTCTCGGTAAGTACCGAGGCTGCATCTCCCCAACGCACCAGGTCCCAGAAGCGGTGGCCTTCGCCCATAAATTCGCGGCGACGTTCCATCTTGATATTTTCGGGTGTGGCAGGAATAGACTTATCCATTCCAAAAGCACGTCTGCGTATCTGATCGAAACAGTCCTGCGCAGAAGGTCCCTGTTCTGCCTGTCCATGCATTTTCACCAGCTCTACATAATTGAGAAGAGTTTCTGCATAACGGAATATACGTAGATTGTTACAGTAATTGAGGTCGGTGTCTCCCGGAGGAGGATTGTATCCTTTACGTGCAGCATATTTGTGCATAAAATATCCGGTATTCTGGAACCGGGGTGTATAGCTGCCCGCAGGCCATAATATGATAGATGCATCACGACGAAGATCTCCGCTTTCATACATGTTATATGCTGCAGGACGAACCGGAGCAAATCCCCACCCTGCATTGTAAATACCGGCCGGGTCGTTCAAGCTGTTAGGCGATATAAATGCCGGCAGATTAGTTCCATATCCCTGCCATGAGTCTCCCCATGTTTTTCCCTCAGGCAGTTGGTTTGTTTCAAAAATGGATTCTTTATTAAACTCATTTTCGTCCAGCCACATGGCGCTGAAATCTTCAAATAAACTGAATTGTCCGCTATTTATGATTTCAGCCATCTCGCGTGTCACCTCAGGATAACGTGCCTGGTCTTTCTGATAAAGGACTACACGGGCTTTAAGCATCAAGGCTGCTGCCCTGGATACACGTCCAAGATCTGGCCCTGTTGCATGCATCGGCAACACCCCCTGGCGGCAGGCGATTTCGAGGTCTTCCATAATAAAATTATAGATCTCATCAGCGCTGTACTGCTTTGCCAAAAAGGGCTCTTCCAATGGAGCTGTAAAATAAGGAATGTTTCCATATACTTTCCAAAGAATATGAGTGTAATATGCTCGCAACAGATGCGCTTCCGCTTTGTACTTGTTCAATTTTGCTTCTTCGATGCCTTCCGCATTTTCACAAGCCATGATAGTATTGTTGCAACGGGCGATACCCGGATAATATATTGTCCAGGGTCCCATTACCGTCTCGGTACCCGACGAGGTAAATGTGGCAAGCCTGTACAAGGCAGCCTGGTCGCTGGCATTTTCACCACCTTTGTAAAGGTCGTCGGAACGCAGGTCCGACATAAGTACGATGGAGTTATAGTTCCCTCCCGCATAACTGTCGAACAATAATATCTGATATGCAGAACCCAGAAACGAAAGCACCCGGGTTTCATCTGCTGCACCCCCGCCTATCTCTTCTTTACCTGCTGAAGAGGTAGTCAGGAAATCGTCACCACAGGATGAAAAAGAAAGTATACCTGCCAGTGAGATTATGATGATTAAAAAATTATATTTTTTCATTTGTATATCTTTTTAAGAGTTAGAAAGTAATATTTGCACCTACGGAAATAGTCCTGGACTGTGGATATACTCCACGGTCGACTCCGATCCTTGTATATTCTCCACTTGCTACTTCAGGGTCGAATCCGTCGTAACCAGTTATAGTCAATAGATTCTCTGCCGCAACATATATCCTCAATCTTTGAATAGTGGCTTTACTGGTCAGTGAACTAGGTAAAGTATAACCTATCTGTGCATTTTTAAGACGCAGATACTTACCATCTTTGATGTAAAGATCCGAAGAACGCCAGTTTCTGTTCGTATTCGTATTCGTCATACGAGGCAATTTATCCGAAGTGCCTTCTCCATGCCAACGGTCGAGTATCCATGTAGGACGGTTCATTGCAGATATGTCGCCACGCTGGGAGAAATCGAATATATCATTGCCCGTTGTTCCCTGGAAAAACATATTTATATCAAACCCTTTCCATTCAGCCCCTACGGTAAATCCAAAGTTCCAATCAGGCATACCTTTACCAATTTTGGTTTTATCAGCGTCATCTATGATTCCGTCATTGTTGAAGTCCACAAAACGCACATCCCCCGGTCTTGCATCGGGCTGCATTTTTTCGCCCTTGTCATTCACATATGCATCCACTTCTCCCTGGTTCTGGAAAAGTCCGGCAGTCTTGTATCCGTAAAAATACGGCCATACTTCCCCATTAGAAGCTTTAATAAAATCTCCAACTCCCGAGGCTCCCGCATTTTCGTACAAAGCTTCACCTGTAGCGTTGCCTAATCTTACAAGTTTATTTTTCATATAAGACGCATTGGCTGAAACATAATATGAGAAATCACTTATCCTTTGTTTCCAACCCAGCTCAAATTCAAGTCCCCAGTTTTCCATGTCTCCCACATTGCCGACAGGAGCACCCTGTCCTACGTAAGAAGGAATTATAAGGTCCATTAACATACCATTTGTTTTCTTCTTGAAATAGTCGAAGCTGAATGATAATGCATTGTTAAGAAAACGCATATCCACACCTATATCCGTTTGTTCCGATTCTTCCCACTTCAAGTTCGGATTAGGAAGTGCAGCAGGAGAGATACCATTCTGCATAACGCCGGTCTTACCAGCGCCTGCAACTGAATATCCACCACCGAAGTAATAATTCTGTCCACTGTCATAAAATGCGGCATAGCGTAAATCACCAATAGATTCGTTACCGTTTTTACCCCAGCTGAAACGAAGCTTCAATACATTAAACCACTCGGGAACCTGGATATAAGGCTCGTTCATAACATTCCAACCAACCGAAAAGGCGGGGAAGGTAGCCCATTTATTGTTGCTTCCGAAACGGGACGAACCGTCGCGCCTCATAGAAAACTGCAACATATACCGTTCATCGTAGTTGTAATCGATACGTCCGAAATAAGAGGCTATAGATGAGAATAAAGCATCTCCCACTCCTCCATACACACGTTCATCGTCACGGTCTCCAATGGCTGAACCTATATTTGCTTTATTAGGATCTCTTGTCGGAAGGTTATAGTCACTCCCCCCCAACTGGCGGGATTTACTTTTCTGTGCAGATTGACCTAAAACCACATTCACATGATGTTTATCTTCAAAACTTTGATTATAAGTAAAGTAATTTTCTACTACCCATCTGAAGCCACGGTTCATTTCGCTCCATACCGAGCTTTGATCATTACTTTTTCCCTGTTCAGCCAGGAAGTAAGGGTATTCGTAACCATCTTTTCCCCAGAATGCCAGGTCCGCACCATAACTGCTTCTGAATTTTAATTGGGGCAATACATCTATTTCCCCCCAGAAAGTAGCTACGAATTTATCTTCATTATTTCTTTCACTTCTCGGCTGGTAAAGCATTGCCACCGGGTTACCTATTTCCTGAAATCCTCCGGGAGGTATAGTAAATACTTTATCCCCGTTGGTAACCGCATTGGGATATCTTTCGAGGATAGACTTAGCTGTTTCTTCATCCGCATATACAGGAAGAAGCGGATTGAAGGCCAGGGCACTACCCAGGATAGACCCGTATTCGGAGTTAACTTCAATGCCTGTAGATTTTGCTCTTGAGTATCCGAGATTTGCTCCCACCCTCAGTTTATTCAGGAAATTGCGGTCTTCTGCCTCATATACTGTATACGATGTATTAGACCTTATGCTCCAACGATCATAATTGGATTTTCCAGTATTACCACCGATAATACCTTCCTGGCTATAGAATCCCAGAGAAAGGAAGTATTGCATTTTATCGCTTCCCCCGCTGATACTCAATTGATGATTCTGTACAGGTGCATCATAGTTGAAAGTTTCGTCCTGCCAATCGGTACCTGTAGGAGGAGAAGCTATTTGCTCTTTTGAATAAATAGGTTGGTTTCCGTCATTAATCTGCGCTTCGTTCATAATAACCATGTAATCCCTTGGTCCTAATACCGATTTTTTCTTCCAAGGATTCTGCCATCCATAACTGAAGTTGTAATCTATTACAGTTTTACCGCTGCTACCGCTTTTGGTTGTAACCAGGATTACCCCGTTGGCGGCCCTTGCTCCATAAATAGCAGCCGAAGCAGCATCTTTCAGTATTTCAACAGATTCGATATCTGTCGGATTCAGATAATTAATTCCCCCGTTAACCGGCATACCATCCACTATATATAGCGGATCACTATTATTTATCGTACCAATACCACGGATACGGACTTTAGAATCCGCTCCCGGCTGTCCTGAGCTTTGTGTTATCTGGACACCCGATACTTTTCCCTTAAGCACATCTTCGATACGTGATGGCTTAGTAGTATTCAGATCTTCGGAGGTAACCCTGCTGATAGCAGCTGTTACTACACTTTTCTTCTGTACTCCATAACCGATTACGACTACTTCGTCCAGTAGTTCGGTGGCTTCTCTCAATTCAATAATAATTTCATTGTTCGTTACCGTTACTTCCCTACCTTCATACCCCAAATAATTGAAAGTAAGTACTGCCCCCATAGGTACACTAATTGTAAATTTACCGTCAATGTTTGTGATTATTCCATTAGTAGTACCTTTCTCTACAACAGATACACCAATTAATGGCTCTTTTGTCTGGGCATCTGTCACAGTGCCTGTTACAACATTATCCTGAGCCAGGATAACTGTCGGAAATAATACCAGGCATAAAATTATACCTAATAGGCGCCGACAAAACATAATTGTCTTTTTTCTCATGATTGATTTTTTTAGTTAAACCAGAATGTGTATATTCTATTTAAAACAATTTTTCACAAAAATGTTCGTATTTTTATTTAAAAAGAAAAAAAACAATACTTCAAAAATTACACAATCTTCTTTTATATTTACATCAAAACTACTACACCCTAAAAATATAACTCTTAAAATCAATTAAATAAGTCAATATATCTATACATCCACAATATTTTTTATACATTTGGTAATATTTTTTTACAGTTTTAAATGAATGTTATAATGTATGAAATGTATTTTTTGCAGTTTTTGTCTATTTTTCATTTCCATATTGTCAATTTTTCCGGTCTGGAAAAGAAATATTATTAATTACAGCAAAAGTACCTATCAGGCAGGTTTTCAGAATTGGATGGTTACACAATCACCCGGCAATAACTGGATGTATTTTGCCAACTCGAAAGGGCTATTGGAATTTGAT
>DQAM01000320.1:547-8031 GCA_003523545.1 Dysgonomonas sp. | reverse complement strand
GTAACAGCCCCATTGAGTACACTGACCGATATCTGCGGATAACCTTCTTCCTGCAAATTCTGCTCGATTTTCTGCTTTATCGTTACATCGTCACCCGAACATGAATAAAGCATTACGCCTGCAAAAAGCACGCATAAACAAATAAAAAACTTCGTTTTCATAATACATTAAATTTAGTTGAGTACTTCCTTATATATTTATTTAACGTTTTTCAATACTTTTTTGTTTGCCCCTCATATAATTTTTATACAAAAAAAATTACTGCGGTTTTGTTTTTGTCAATTTCTTGATAGTATCCTCATACAATTTTGTCTTCACTTTTATATGCTCAAGCACTTCTTCGACAAAAGCATTTTTTTCAAAAACACCCCTCACCTGCTCAAAATCGGTTTCCTGGTCTTTGCGGTTCCCATCCATTCCGAAGCTGGTCCGGCTCGATAAGGAAAACTCTTTCCTGGCGTCTTCATATATTAAGTTATCTAACTCTATAACCGCTTCCTTCCACTTTTCTACTATATTTATAATGTCCTTCGTGGTTATCGTATCTAATGATACTCCGTAATAGGTTTTGATTTTATCCCATGCCCATGTCCATTCCAGGCTGTAATAATCCTGATGAAGTTTTTTTAATACTGCTTCCAAATCATCAATACAGTTTATTTTACCTGACTCTATGTCTGTTATCAGCTTGTCTATTTCGGTGCTGGGGGCCAATAGTCCGGACAAATCCCGCCATTGCCCGGTTCCGGCATCAGAATCCGGTTTCAGACAGTCTCTTATCTCCTCATCATTATTACACGGGCAGTCTTTGAGACGCGAGATTATAGAATTGCCCAGAAACTTTCTGATGGCAATATTATAATATTTAATCCCTTTTCTTAAAGAGGAGTTTTTAATTTTACAGCTCTGATAAGTGTATCTGTCAGAAGTTTCTCCGCATGTTTTTTGAAGTGATTCCAGAGCATCTATACCATGAAACATTTTCTGCACCGTATAGGGGCTGAGCAGATTGAAATTAATCAGGTCTAATTTGTCCGGGTCTTTCCTTCTATCCCTTTTCGGGAATTTACGGGCATCGCGGATGGTGCCTACACTGCGAAGGTTTATCCCGGGATAAAGATGAGATTCGTCGTTATTTTCTATCAGATATGAGAAGGGCATCATAGAAGTATCCGAATTTTGGTAATGACGTCCCATCACCAACGAAAATGCTCCGATTTTAGCCGGCCATAAAATATACGAATCACTGGTCGTTTTACTACCACGCTCCATCACTCCCTGGTGAATAGGGCCTAATTTATACATATGGTTACTCTGGTTAGAACCCGAACCTGCGTTCATAAACGAAAACATTCCTGCTATAAGCAGTGTCGATTTATGATGTGTTACTGTATAAGGACCTGCAAAAATGGCACAAGCCTCCCCATTTTCCCCATGGCAATTGCTGAAGAATAAAGAGTCACTTGCAGAGTAAGTATGCCCTAAATGGCATGCCTGCCCTACAAAACAACGGGTCAGCATAGTTCCGTCTTCGACAGATGCACCCGAACTGATAATGAAATCTTTCATCATCACGCTGTATCCTATATGCACAGGATCATACTCATTACTATTGATCGTTCCGTTTTCGAGATGGCGCACTCCTTCAATAACCGCATAATCACCAACGCAAATATCTTTCAATGTACCCGCATTCAGGATAATTACATCATTACCGATCCTCCCCATAACGGAAGTGCAGGATTGTGTATAAGATTTTACCATCTCCTGCATTTTCTGCACCAAAACAGGACGATGCCTGTAAAATGAAAGTATATAAGCAAAATGGGCGCTCAGGCGGTTATGTATGGCTACTTCACGCCCTCCTGTTTCATTCAGAACGGAAACCTGTACCCCGTTGCCGAACGAAGATGAACCCTCTACATACATTAGTTCAAGATTAACGATTAATGTATTCTCTCCTATTTCGT
Source organism: Dysgonomonas sp. (assembly GCA_003523545.1). Classification (GTDB taxonomy): domain Bacteria; phylum Bacteroidota; class Bacteroidia; order Bacteroidales; family Dysgonomonadaceae; genus Dysgonomonas_A. Next base: position 6,061 of record DQAM01000320.1, on the reverse strand, counting down.
AATTCGCTATATAATTCTGTACATTCTCTATCAGTACATTATCCCCAATCCGGCAATTGCATAAGCAGGCATTACGGATTCCCGACTGTTTTTTGTATCCTCCTGGCAATGTAAACTCCCTTTCAAAACGGCCCAGCTTTATGTTTCCTGAAAAATGGACGTGTGATAATTGAGAAGGATCGAATTTAGGATGGACAGATATATTTTCCCAACTGTCGGCTTTGCAGAATTGTCTTTCTAAAACAGCTATCTCAGCTTTCGTTAATTTCCGGTATTGCATTTTTCGATTATTAATATTTACTATTTAAAACGCAGAAATAACCAAAATATTACATAACCCTGCTCTTTACTTTATAATTATCAGCTAATAGCAGAAATTAAAAGCACTATTCCAAAATAAATGAAACGAAAATTTTATGATTTATCTTTCATCTATTTTGATGAAAAGAAGTACATTTACATCACCAAAATCTATCACACAGGGAATGGAACAATTACTGCATTATGTTTGGAAACACAGGCTATTCCACAAGAACCTGCGGACACCCGACGGAATTCCCATCGAGGTATTGGACGTGGGAACCCATAACACAGATGCAGGGCCCGATTTCTTCAATGCAAAAATAAAAATAGGAAATGATGTCTGGGCGGGAAATATCGAAATACATCAGAACTCCCGGGATTGGTTCCGTCACAAACACGAAACAGATAAGGCCTACAATTCGGTTATCCTGCATATAGTGGAAAATATAAACTGCAACATCACCAACGAAGCAGGAAAGAACGTTCTTCAATGCGTAATAAGATATCCGCAAAGCATCCGCGAGAACATCGATTTTCTTCTGAACACCGACATTTCCGTTCCATGCTGTAACTATATTAAAGACTATCCATCATTGCATTTACAATCCTGGATGAATGCCCTGCTGATGGAACGGCTGGAGAGGAAATCGAACGATATATTTTCCCTTCTCACCCGTTTCAACAATTCGTGGACGGATGTATTCTACGTAATACTGTCCCGTTCGATGGGATTCGGCATCAATTCGGATGCATTCCAGCAACTAGCAATTAGTCTTCCATTAAACTATATACTCAAACAAGGTGATAATATTATCCAAATAGAAGCACTCTTGCTGGGACAGGCTGGTTTATTGGAAGATATTCAGAATCAGGACGAATATTCAAAAAGGCTCATTAATGAATACAGTTTCCTGAGAAATAAATATTCCCTGACGCCACTCGATAGGAATATATTCAGAGGACTGAGAATGCGTCCCCAGAGTTCTCCGTATATACGGATTGCCCAGCTATCCTCTTTGCTGACTAATATTCAGGGGTTGTATTCAAAAATAATATCGACGAAAGATATCGGGCAAATACGGCTTCTACTCCATGTCAACGCTTCGGAATACTGGCAAACGCATTTCAGCCCGGGAGAAGAATCGCCACGAAAAAATAAATTTATAGGAGATGCATCACTCGATGTGATGATTATCAATGCAGTTGTCCCGGTATTATTTGCTTACGGGAAGAAGGTTAACGATGAATCTTTTATCGACAAAGCTATAAACTTCCTGGAAACCATAAAACCCGAATCGAATTCGATAATCAGGCAGTTTTCGGGTTACGGGATTATTTCCCGGAGCGCATACGATACACAGGCGCTGATACAATTAAAGAGAGAATATTGTGAGAAGAAAAAATGTTTGTATTGCAGAATAGGATATAAATTATTATCGGAAAAATAAAATGATTATGGATTACATTGATTTGTTCAGGCATCTCAAAAATATTGAATGCTATGATGAAGACGAAGTCAGGATCGATGAAAACACAGTCCTGAAAAATTTCGATTTCGAGTCCAAACACCGTTCTATTTTACCCGGAGGTACGGGCAATAACGACGATTACGAATGTATGCCCGGCTCTGAGCATGACTACGAGCCCGACATCATCCAACAAATGCTCAATAAGAAAGATGCTGAAATAACGGAAAATATCCATTTCCGTTATCACATGATAATGCCTGAGAGAGATGACAAGTCCAAAGATGTACTTTTCATGTTCCACGGTTTTAATGAGAAATATTGGAATAAATATTTACCCTGGGCAAAGTACATTGCCGATAAAACGGGAAAATCCGTTCTGTTATTTCCCATTGCTTTTCACATGAACCGTGCTCCGGCTGTATGGAGCAATACCCGCGAAATGTATTCGATAAGCCAGCAACGGAAACAAAGGCATCCGGATGTCATTTGTTCCAGTCTTTCTAATGTAGCCATAAGCACACGCCTTCATAATAAGCCCCAACGGTTTATCTGGTCGGGTTTACAAACCTATTACGATGTGATACAGTTGATGGAGATAATCAGATCCGGTAATCATCCTGCTATTTCGGCTGATGCCCATATCGATATTTTCTCTTATTCTATCGGAAGCTTCCTGGCCGAAATTCTAATGATGACCAATCAAAACGGATATTTCTCTGAATCGCGCTTCGTGTCTTTTTGCGGGGGAGCCGTATTCAACCGCCTCTCGCCTGTAACCAAATTTATTCTTGATAGTGAAGCCAATGTAAGCCTCTATTCTTACTTGGTAGAACATATAGAGAGCCACATGAAACGCGACAAAGTGCTCAACCACTACCTGGGTGGTACTTATCCCGAAGGAGTCAACTTCCGCGCTATGCTCGACTATAAGGTTTTCACAAAAAAAAGAGAAAAGATTTTCAGGAATATGAGCAACCGTATTTATGCTGTTACATTAAAGCAGGATACAGTAGTGCCTGCATACGAGGTCATCAACACATTACAAGGCATCAACCGGGATATACCGATACGAATAGACATATTGGATTTTCCATATAAACATACCCACGAGGACCCGTTCCCGGCTCTGGATAAGATAAAAGACCAGGTAACGGAACAATTCAAAAGAACATTCGATTTGATATGTGATTTTCTAGAATAAGATATTAATCAGAAAGATAATGACATATTAAGATCTAAGGTGCTTATTCTATTTCCATTCACAGAATAAGTTCTTATTAAAGTATTATCATAATGATCATACACGGAAGCAGTAAAAACCGAACGGGTCAGATAATATTTGTATGCTAATCCTAAAGACATACCCAATTTTCTTGATATTTTTCTTTCCGTTTTAAAATGAAAATATAAAAAGTTCATGGATTTTATTTTTTTATCATGATCTTTAAACCATTTATATTCTATGTTATAAAATACATTCGATTCTTTTTCCTTCAAATTATATTTAAGTTGGTAAGAGTTGACCCTATTTACCCCCAGTCCTACATAGGGGATGAATGACCATTTTCTTGATTCATGTCTATACATAAATCCAAAACTTAAACCCGGATTGGAAGTGTCGGAATTGTATTTTATATCATCATCATGTGCATCTATTTTATAAGGATTCAAAATATAAAAATTATTCATATCCAAATCTTCAAATAAATTCAGTTCAAAGGGAATTCGTTCTCCTCTTTTTCTGAATCCTCCTCCATACTGTGCCCAAATACCAAACGATTTATGTAACAACCGATCTACCCGAAAATAAAAATCAGTGCTGTTCATATCAGGCAGATACTTATCATATGTTTCATCATCATACCACTTATCAAGCATAATAGATCTACTTATTATAAAACTGTAAAACCATTTTTTCTTTTTAGGTACAACGCGGGTAGGAGAAAAGCTTCCTGATTTTTCGTGATGTTGGGAGAACACAGAAGAAACGGAAATTATAAATAAGATGAATAATGTTACAACCTTCTTCATAAAATCAGTACAATGTTGTTTCTATTATCTCCTCGATTATCAGATTATTTTCAGTCGGTAATTTAACTTTAAATGAATGGATACCCGGATCAGGTACAGCATTCAGCACCAACAGCAGGCTCATTTCCTCATAATAATCTGATCTTCCATAAGTAAACAAATGCGATATATCGCTTCCGGCAGGATAATCTTCATTAAAATCTGAAAGGGTCAATACGGTAGGGTTTCTCTTTATATTGGTTATTATTTCAGAGTTCCCATATTCTTTGTCAGGATGATAATACCATGTCTTATCTCCGAAACCTTCATAATCATGCTTTACAAGATACTTGATTCCAATCACATAAGCTTCTTTTTTGATTGGCTCTGATGATTCCGTCATCTTCTCCCCCGAGAAATCCAGATTGTATAATTCGATATCTACTAACTGTACGTATAATAAATCATCTGGACACGAGGTGGCGCAAAACATAAAGCTAATCAATAGACAAAGTAAAGGTGTTTTAATCTTCATGGCATACATTGCTGTAAGATTGATTATCTGAATATAAGATCAATATTAATACCAAACGTTGCATCACCTTTTATTGAAATTAGACTTACGACAATTCGACTACTTCCAAATCCCTGATATTGCCCTCGTCTAAAACAAACCGAAGCAGTGTCCTTACTTTATGAAACCCGTATATCCCTGCCGCTCCCGGATTGATATCTAGGCAGTTGTATTTTTTATCGTATATTATTTTAAGGATATGCGAATGACCGCATATAAATAATTTGGGCGGATCAGACGCTAGAATATCCCTCACTTTGGGAATGTATTTGCCGGGATATCCTCCGATATGGGTCATTAACACATCAACATTCTCTACATTGAATCTTAGAAATTCGGGATAAGCAGTCCTTACTTTAGCATCATCTATATTACCGTATACAGCGCGGAAGGGCTTGAATGCTTCGAACTTCAATGCCAGTTCCAGCGAACCAATATCACCTGCATGCCAGACTTCATCACAACCTTCGAAATGCAGTTTATACCGTTCGTCCCAGTAATTATGGGTATCGGATAAAAGTCCTATCTTTTTCATTTGTTATACTGATGAGATTCTTTGTAAGGGACGCCGAATATACGCGCCGAAACACGTTCGATTTCAACTTTCCACACTTTTACATTCACTACCGCAGGATCGGAATATTTGAAAGCATCCGTCGTATATTGCGACATTATCACATTTAGAGCTTTTACTTTTTCGTCGAAATCTTCCACAAAAACCACTTTCCCCCGGCAAATTACACTTGTACCTCTCACACGGTAACTACAGGCCACTTCTTTATTCTGATGAGTCAGTTCCGTATCCGTACAGAATGTTATACATACATTCGGATTATTTTCCAGAAATCCGATGGACGAACCTTCCGAACCCGAGTGCAGATAAACCGTATCCTCTTTATATCCGAAATTCATCGGTATTACATAAGGTAATCCCTCCGAATCTATCATTCCCACAAAACATTCTTTACATTCTCCGATTGCTTTTTCAATAATTTCATGCTCTTCTGTTGTAATTGTTACCATATTGTATATTTGAAGTTTGTTTATTTACAAATATAAAAATAATCTTTAAAAGCTGTTAGCTTAGGATTTTTCTAAAAAGCAAAACTATGCTCTTAAAACATCATTATCATTGTGATTCTGAGTGTAACGAAGAAT
>DQAM01000320.1:0-371 GCA_003523545.1 Dysgonomonas sp. | reverse complement strand
CTCCGTTCAACATGACAAAGAGATATAAAAAAATACTTTTAGATAATCCCTTTGGACTAACAACTATTTTAGATATGGATTTTTCAGGCTTCAATTTTCCCTTTTCAACTGATTCATTACTTGTAAGGATTATATTACCTTTGCTTGTGATTATGGAAAAAGATATAGACGAATTATATTACGAAGCCGTCGATCTTCTGAAAAAGATGATCAGCATACCTTCTTTCAGCCGGGAAGAAAGCGAAGTTGCGGATATGCTCGAAACTTATATTTCTAATACGGGCATAAAAACGAACCGGAAAGGAAATAATATATGGATACTATCTCCCGGATTTTCGGACTCGAAACCCACCATATTGCTCAATTCCCAT
>DQAM01000318.1:4224-5835 GCA_003523545.1 Dysgonomonas sp. | reverse complement strand
GGTCGAACTTTCTTTGATTGAGGATAGTTCGGACAATAAAGAGCTTCACAAATTGATAAGCAATCATTACGAATATACGAGAAGTCCTCTGGCTAAACGAATTCTGGATAACTGGAATCTGGAGGTAAACCGCTTCATAAAAGTAATGCCTATTGAATACAAGAAAGTATTGCAGGAAGAAAAGATGGAAGCTTTGAAAAAGAAAATCGCTAATGTAGAATTTGATTATTAAGACGAGATATGGGAAATCCAAAAGCATTTTTAACAGTAAAAAGAAAAGAAGCAGGATACCGTCCTCGTCAAGAACGTATCCTCGATTTCGGAGAAGTTGAACAAACCCTGAATTCGGAAGACAGGCAATTACAGGCATCACGCTGCATGGATTGCGGTGTACCTTTCTGCCAATGGGGATGCCCGTTAGGCAATAAGATGCCCGAATGGCAAGATTACATATACAAAGGTAATTGGAAAGTGGCCGCGGAGGTCTTGATGCAGACCAACGATTTTCCGGAATTTACAGGACGTGTCTGCCCTGCTCCATGTGAAAAGACTTGCGTATTGTCACTACACAAAGCTCCTGTCACCATACGGGAAAATGAAGCATCAGCTTTAGAACACGCTTTTCTCGAAGGGTATATAAAACCTCAACCTCCTAAAGTAAGGAGCGGTAAAAAAGTCGCGGTGATAGGTTCAGGCCCATCAGGATTAGCAGTAGCTAATCAACTGAACAAGATGGGGCACGAAGTTACGGTCTATGAAAAAAGCAACCGCATAGGGGGATTGTTACGTTACGGAATACCTGATTTCAAGCTGAATAAAAACGTTATCGACCGCCGGCTGGAATTGATGGAAGCCGAAGGTATAAAGTTTATCACCGGCAAAGAGATAGGTAAAGACGTCAAGGGTAAAGACCTATTAAAAAAATATGATGCTGTATGTTTGGCTATCGGTTCTCAGGTTCCCCGCAATTTACCCGTCGAAGGGCGTGACCTCAAAGGCGTGTACTATGCCATGGAATACCTTACGATGGAGAATAAACTCGTAGCAAAAGAGTCGGTATCAGAAAAAGAAATCATCAATACAAAAGGTAAAAACGTTTTGGTAATCGGAGGTGGAGATACAGGCTCGGATTGTATAGGAACAGCTAATCGTCAACAGGCAGGCAACATTTTACAGATAGAAATCATGCCGAAACCGCCGATTTTAGACGAATTGGAGAACAGTTGGCCTATCCCGTTTCCCGGAGTATTGAAAACAAGTTCATCACATTTGGAGGGATGTGAACGCCGTTGGTCTCTGAATACAAAACGTTTCATCGGTGAAAAAGGCGTGCTTACAGGTGTCGAAGTCGTTGAAGTGGAATGGGTAAAGGACGACTCCGGCAAAATGACTTTGCAGGAAATCGGTAAACCCGAAATACTCAAGATAGATTATGCTTTTCTTGCCTTAGGGTTCGTTTATCCTGTACAGGAGGGACTACTTAAAGAATTAGGCATTAAGACCGATGAAATACGTAAAAACATAGTTACCGATGCTGACAGGCAAACCAATGTAGGTAAAGTTTTTGCGACAGGCGATTGCGTCAGCGGACAGTCCTTGGTGGTTACCAGT
>DQAM01000318.1:0-4156 GCA_003523545.1 Dysgonomonas sp. | reverse complement strand
GTGGTTACCAGTATTGCTTCGGGACGCAAAACGGCTCAACATATTGATGAGTATTTGAAAATGAAGTAACATAGAATTTACAGGCTTATTACTACTGATTGTTGATAGAGAATGCTTAATTTTAGGCATTCTTTATTTTTTCATAAATGGCCGGAATAGAAAATCTAAAAACATTACTGGCTTCCATGGAGCCGAAATTAGACCCTCAATCCTATATATTTTGTTGTGTCGGGAATAAGAAAATCGATGAGATTGCATATCTCAATCCATTGATGACATTTAGGGAAAAAGAGGGCTTAACTCTAATTCTGGAAAAAGAGGACGCAATCTGGAACAACATACAATTTGAATCCGTATACCGGCTAATTACATTATCGGTACATTCGTCTCTCGATGCAGTCGGACTTACAGCTTCCTTTTCTGAAAAACTGGCATCCCGGAACATCAGCGCCAATGTTATATCCGCATACTTCCACGACCATATATTTGTGCAGGAACATAAAGCTGAAGAAGCCTTAAAAGCTCTTTACGAACTTCAATCTTTGGAGGGTAAGCAGGATAATTTTTAATTTATTCTTATCTTTGCCCCTACTTGAAAAAATCAAGATAAGATATTTTGAATCTCGAATTATTCATAGCCCGTAAAATATACTTCGGCGGAGACCTCAAACAAAAAGTTTCTTCTCCTGCCATAAAAATAGCAGTTGCCGGAGTTGCTCTGGGTCTGACTGCAATGATATTATCGGTATGTATAGTTGTCGGCTTCAAAAAAGAGATTAGGGACAAAGTTATCGGATTTGGTTCGCACATACAGATTACCAGTTTCGAGAACAATATTTCTTACGACTCCTACCCTATCCGGTTAACTGAAAATCTCATATCAGACATACAAGCCAAGCCCGACATAAAACACGTCGAATCCTATGCTACAATTCCCGGAATAATAAAAACCGACAGTGAATTTCAAGGCATTGTGCTTAAAGGGGTTGGCAATGATTATGACTGGAGCTTTTTTCAGAAAAATATGATTGAAGGCAGTATAATTCAGCCGTCAGATACATCTTCCACAAACCAGGCTATTCTGTCTCAATATATTGCCAACAGGCTCCAATTGAAATTAGGTGATGATTTCCTTTGCTATTTCATATTGGACGAACAAACCATTAAAGCTCGTAAGTTTGTTATTTCCGGTATCTATAGTACAAATTTTGAAGATTATGACAAGCTGTTTGTTGTCACCGATATAAATCTGGTGCAGAGAATCAGAGGATGGGAACAAGACCAGGTGAGCGGAATCGAGGTGTTGGTTAATGATTATAACCGTTTGGCTGAAATTAAAAGGGATTTATTTTATGATTTGGCTTCCACACAGGATGGAGACGGAAACGCCATGTACAGCCGTTCGGTAGAAGAAATGAATCCTATGATATTCGGCTGGCTGGGACTGCTGGATATGAATGTCTGGGTTATTATCATACTGATGGTTGCCGTATCAGGATTTACGATGATATCGGGACTGCTTATCATCATTCTCGAACGCACCAATATGATAGGTATACTCAAAGCCGTAGGAGCAAGAAATTACAGTATCCGCAAAGTCTTTCTTTATATATCGTCATTCCTTATTCTCAAAGGAATGCTTTGGGGAAATATAATAGCTTTAGCCATCTGTTTTTTACAAAAATATTTCGGATTTATAAAATTAGACCCTTCCACTTATTATGTAACTGAGATGCCGGTTTATATAAATCCCATATATATCATTCTCATAAATATAGGCGCACTCATTATTTCTATGGCTATGATGATAGGACCGTCATACCTCATCGCACGCATATCACCCGCAAAATCTATAAAATTCGAATAGACAGGAAAATACAGCAAAAGCTCTCCTTCCTTTACATTTCTTTACAATTATTATAAATTAGGATTTAAGTTAAAATAGTACTTTAGCCGAGTAATTAAATGATAAGAGAAATGAAAAAAGTTTTAGCTATAGGAGGAGGTTTTATTGCTATTCTACTGGTCGTAATGATAGCTGTCCCTTTCTTATTCAAAGACCAGATAAAAGACGCCGTTATAAATACTGCAAACGAAAATCTGAATGCAAAAGTCGATGTTGACGATTTCGGTCTGAATATGTTTTCTAATTTTCCTAATATCACATTGTCACTCGAAGGGGTAAGTATTTCAGGGATTGGAGATTTTGAAGGAGACACTTTAGTAAAAGCAAAATCAGCGGACGCGACTTTAAATATCATAGGAGTCCTGAAAGGCAATTACGAGGTATCAAAAATCAACCTTAATGAAGCGATTGTACATGCAAAAGTCTTAACCGACGGACGTACTAACTGGGATATTATGAAAGGTGAAGAGACGGGGACGGATACACCGGCTTCCGATGACTCCGCTTTCAGCTTGAACCTTCAAAAAGTTTCTCTGAATAAATGTAAAGTAACTTATGACGACCAGGCAGGAAATATGCGGGTCATCTTATCCGACTGGAACGGAGAACTTTCCGGGAACTTATCAGCCGATAATACAACTATCAAAACGAATTCTACTATAGGAGAAGTATATTTCATCATGGATGGTATCCCTTATCTGTCAAAAATAAAAGGGATTGCTAATGCATCCATCGATGCGGATATGAATAATATTAAATTTACATTCATAGAAAGCAGTGTACAATTGAACGAAGTCAAAGCATCGCTGGACGGTTCAGTAGCTATGGTGGGAGAAGACGGCATGGACTTCGACCTTACACTAAAAGCTCCGGATACAGAATTTAAGGACATATTATCCATTCTTCCGGCTATGTATACAGAGGATTTCAAAAATGTAAAAACATCCGGAACTGCTTCTTTGGAGGGATTCCTCAAAGGAATGATGCAAGGGGAGGAATATCCTGCATTCGATTTCAAATTGCTGGTGAACGATGCCATGTTCCAATACCCCTCATTACCTCAATCGGTTAACAATATCAATATTGATATGAATGTCGGTAGTAAAGGTGGCTCTTTGGATAATACGGTAATAGACATCAGTAAATTTAATTTCACGATGGGAGGAAATCCTTTTTCCGCAGGCATCAATATAAGCACTCCGATAAGTGACCCTAACCTCAAAGCCCATATAAAAGGCTTTATCGATTTGGCTATGATAAAGCAGGTCTATCCGTTGGAAGAAGGAACAGACCTAAATGGTAAACTGAATGCCGACTTAAATATAGCTACACGTATGTCTGCCATAGAAAAAGAACAATATCAGAATGTACAGGCTAGCGGTTCTCTCAGAATAAACGAAATGTTATATAAAGCCGATGACATACCTGATGTATCTATAAATAATGCAAATCTGGAGTTCAATCCTCAGTACGTAAATTTATCTTCCCTGGATGTGAAAATCGGAGAAAATGATATTCAGGCAAACGGCCGTCTTGAAAACTTCATTCCCTATTTTTTGAAAAATCAGACATTAAAAGGTCAATTGAGCCTGAAATCGAACTTCTTCAATGTAAACGATTTTATGGCAGACGATGAAGAAGAAACATCTTCCAAAACATCTGAAAATTTTATTGTGCCTGAAAATATCAATTTCACATTGAATGCCGATATGGCTAAGGTACTGTACGAGCAAGTGACTCTTACAAACCTGAATGGGCTTATATCTGTAAAAAACGGTACCATAAATATGCAGAATGTATCAGCCAATGCTTTGGGAGGAACAGCGAAAGTGACAGGTTCATATAGTACAGCCCAAGACCCGAATAATCCGAAAGTCACTTTGACAGCAAATATAACTAAAGCCTCTTTTGCCGAAACATTCAAATCGGTAGAGTCCATTCAGAAGTTTGCGCCTATTTTTGAGAATGTCTTAGGTACGTATTCCATGAATATCGATTTAAATACGGTCATGGGTGATGATATTATGCAAATGTTGTCGGGACTGACGGCAAACGGGACATTACTATCCAACGATGTCAAAGTAGAAGGCGTCGAAGCATTGACAAAACTTTCATCTGCTTTAAAAACCGATGCTTTAAAATCTTTTAATGCGAAAGACATAAATATTCCGTTTACAGTTAATAATGGTAAGATAAACACAAAACCTTTCAGTATAAATATCGGTGACGGCGGGAAATTATTGTTAAGCG
>DQAM01000317.1 GCA_003523545.1 Dysgonomonas sp. | reverse complement strand
ATTCAGAGTCGTAAAACACGGATTAATAAGTTGTACGACATCATACCCTTTCAGATTATCGAGATGTGAGTATATATTACTGACCGCCTTAAAAGTATCAATAATACCCGAACTCTTCCTAGTGAGATCTATATCTCTCCTATTATTTTTGAATCCGTCTCCATCAGAAGCAACTGTAACCTCATGCCCCAGACTTCTCAACCCTTCGGCCAGAGTCCAATGCAGATTACTGTATTCTCCCAATAGAAGTATCTTCATAAGTCTTAATTTCTGTTTTTATATAATTCTTTTATCAACTGATCCATCTTCATGACAGCTTTATCCCATGAAAACTGTTGGATAAATTCATTTCCTCTCTCGGCAATTTTCACCCTTTTATTGTTATCTTCCAAAAACTCTATTATCCCTTTTTCCAATTGATATAAATTACCAGCTTCATACAATAAAGCAGTCTCATCTTCAATTGCATATTCCGAATGTCCTTTTATATTTGTCAGAATACAAGCACATCCGCAAAACATAGCTTCCATAGGAGTAAGAGCCATTCCTTCAGTGAATGAATTAGATATAAAAACAGCATTCCTATTATATAATGCCGGGAGGTCGGCTGGATTACGATAAAATTTTATCCATTCGGGTAAACCTTCCGGTTCAGGGCATATCCCAAAAAGTTCAACTCTAAGTTCCGGATATTTCTCTTTCACCCTTTCGAGTGCTTCAATCCCATACGATGAACCTTTTATTTCCTGAATGGAGTAAAGCATGCATATTGTAAAAGGATTTCTATCTTTTATAATATCAGCGATTTTATATTTATTACTATCTACCGCATTAGGTATTACGGTGACAGGTTTGTCCGTATATTGTCCTACGATTTCTTTCAAATAGGTTGCAACAACAATATTTGTCATTCCATCCATATTGTACGATCGATGTAATAAATCTACATGACCTTCCCAATCTTCGTATCCTTGTATCAGGTTTATCTTTATTCCTTTATCGGGATTTAACAAACCTACGTCATACGCAGTAGACCACCAGGTAGCAATAATCACATCCGATTGCTTTATGTATTTATTATTTACCGATTTTACATAAGATCGGGTAATATTTTTTCGAAATTCGAACCATTCGCATGTCCTAAACCCTTCGATATACGATAATACAAGCCGAATCCAATACGGAAACCGGTATGGAATATATTCCGTCTTGATAGGATAAGTAATATGCACGGAATATCCTAAATCCGACAAACGGTTTGCATATTCATACATCACTTTGAACCCTCCTATCGGACGACGGGCGTTGAACGGCATAACGAAGTTTAGTCGAATTGAATTTTCCAAGTCTCTCTAATTTAGGCGTATAAATAAAGTATCGGTAATATAGAAAATAAAAAGCAAACAAATATAAGAAAGAATTAATATCAGCCAGGCCCTTTATATTAAGCGCCATCACATAACCTAACATAACCAACATCATAAATACCTGGCCTTTGTCTTTAGTCATTGCAATTCTTGCTAATACAAACTGATAAAAGAAAAATGCAAATGTGCCTAATATTCCTCCATAAATAAGAAGTCTCGAATATCCGACATCTGATCCCCAGAATCTCATGTCGCCATATCCAATCATCCAAACTAAGAATTCGCTAGGTAATATGAACATATGTTCAATACTATCCGAAGAGCTTGTTCTTAATTCTCCTGTTTCTGAATAATTTATAAATAACTCAAAAGCCCAATCTGCAAATTCCGGGAAATAAATATAGATAAGGGTATAACCAATAACACCGAAAATAACAGCAAACGATACAAATTTTAGAAACTGACCTTTCGGAGATGATTTATCAAATAGTTTTACTAATAAGACTAAGATAATACTCGCAGCTAAGCCGACTACAGTTGTGCGCGCAGTAAGTACTCCCACGAAAAATATAAAGGCATATATAGCACATAAAAAAAACAGTCGTAAGAGATTATGTTTTTGCTTAATAATAATGAAAGCTGCTACTATAAGGCCCATACCATAAATTACTCCCGCACCAAAAAAAGCAATCCCGTAACCGAGAAGTCTTTCTCCTTCGGTAGCGTCCATTCTCTCTTCCTGCAATGCATTAGGCAATTGCAACGATCGGAAAAAATCATCTACTGCAGGGATCCTGTACATAAGTAATGCAATAATTCCTTGTAAAACTATTGCAGCTACTATATAGTAAAGAAAGGTAAAAAAAGACCCTTTTGGATAGATTTGAAAAAAGATGTATACTACAAAGTATGCGGAAAACAACCATGCTATATTACTTCGTGTATTATTTATATAATAAGATGCAGGGTCGGACATCATCCATACATAAGAAGAAATCAAGTATGTAAAACCAAAAAATAACCATGCGAAAACTATCTTTATGATTTCCGTATAAGGCCTTCCGTGGTAGAGATACAAAGCAAGTCCTAATCCGCCTGTTGCAAAAATAGCAGAATTGCCAACGACCGGTATTTGTAAAGCAGGCGGGTAAATATGATAAAAGACCACAACAAGCAAGAAAAGCATTCCTACAATTTTTTTCATAATTACCTGAAAATTAATTTATATAAAAAAGATTGCTTGTACTCCATCTTA
>DQAM01000319.1:12603-13092 GCA_003523545.1 Dysgonomonas sp. | reverse complement strand
CGCTCTTCCGATCTTTATTATAATATATAGCCTGATTCCTCAAACCCTCAATAAACATTTCACGTCTTTCGGCTCCACTCATAGTTTCCCTATAGTCAGTAGCCTGGCTCGAAAGGCCATAATCCATTTTCAGATTGAATACCGGCTTACCCTGCCTTCCCGATTTTGTAGTAATCAATACGACACCGTTATTGGCTCTGGAACCATATAAGGAAGCCGCTGCTGCATCTTTAATAATCGTGATATTCTCAATATCTGAATTGTTTATAGTAGACATAATATCTAATCCGGCATCGTTACTGGTACTCGAAGCAATGTTTCCTGACATCACAGGTATCCCGTCTATGACATACAAAGGGGTATTCGACCCGCTTGAAAATGAACCCATTCCACGGATGGTGATATTAGTACTTCCTCCCGGCTGTCCTGATGTCGAATTAATTTGTACGCCGGGTGCATTACCTTGAAGCATAGTGGAAAAATCAATTG
>DQAM01000319.1:0-12521 GCA_003523545.1 Dysgonomonas sp. | reverse complement strand
ACCCGAACTGTAGAAGCAGACCCGGCATAAGCAGACTTTTTGTAAGTTCCGTAACCAGTGACGATCACTTCTTCCAATTGTGCCGCATCCATACTCATTATTACATTTAGAGTTCCACTGGTATTGGGCGCAGCAATCTCTCTGGCTTGCATTCCCAGAAAAGAGAATACCAGAGTCTGTCCGCTTCCGGTAACCTGGATGGAATACTTTCCATCTATATCTGTAAAAACTCCGTTGGTAGTA
Organism: Dysgonomonas sp.; assembly: GCA_003523545.1. GTDB lineage: Bacteria > Bacteroidota > Bacteroidia > Bacteroidales > Dysgonomonadaceae > Dysgonomonas_A. The sequence goes on along the minus strand of DQAM01000319.1, from coordinate 12,278 downwards.
CCTTTTTGCACTACAGATACTCCCGTAAGGGGATCATTACTATCATCCGTTACTGTCCCCGTTACTATTATATTCTGGGCGTATAAAGAAAAGGTACCCAGAATGAAAAACAGGATAAATAAAATCTGATTTTTCATAAAAAAACTGTTAAAAGTTAATCAAATTATAAATACTTAGTTAATTATTATATTATCAAGATGTAAAGGATGTGTTCGCAGTAGAATTTTTAAATCAGTATCACTTCTCCTCAAAATTGTGCTAAATATAATATAAATTTAAAAAATATTATGAATTTTAATTAAAAAAAACGATAAAACAACCAAATATTAACCTATTATATAAATCATAACAATCTAATATCATCGATTTGAAGCAACTATATAAAGTATAATTTTTATTAAAATCATGATTAGTCCGGTTACAATCTAAGTTTTCTATCCGTATACTTTTATGATATTGTAATACTTCTATTTGTATGGATGGAAATAATAAAACGAAAGATAGATTTACTGGAATTGCCAATAATTTTAAATATCGAGTAGTTTTTCAACAAATAAATCAGAGTTGAGAAAACTTTATGTAAATTTATGCCTCGGAAAATGAAACTTAAATCGCACATATTTTAATAAATGAAATACATATCGTTACCCGAAGAAAAACTAAGGAGGTTATCCTTTTATCTGGCTATGGAAGAATACGTTGCCCGTTTTCTAGACGAAGAAGAATGCTTTTTCATGTGGCAGGTGAATCCTACTGTTATCTTCGGTCGTAATCAATTGATGGAAAACGAAGTCAATCTGGAATACGTAAGGCAAAATGGAATCGAAACCTACCGCCGTAAATCGGGTGGCGGGTGCGTTTATGCGGATTTCAGCAACATCATGTTTTCCTATATCGCCAAAGACTACAATGTAAGCTTCACTTTCAATAAATATTTACAGAAAGTTTCCGAAACTCTCCAGCAATTAGGAGTAAATGCACACGCATCGGGAAGAAACGACATAACGATTGACGACAAGAAAGTTTCGGGTAATGCGTTCTATCACGCTGCGGGCAAAAGTATTGTTCATGGTACAATGCTTTTCAATACCGACTTGGAGATTATGGTGAAGTCTATTACCCCGAACAATGAAAAGCTCATTTCGAAAGGTGTAGAATCTGTAAGAAAACGTGTTACCAATCTATCGGAATATCTGGATATAGATATCGAAGAATTCAAGACTTTCGTAAAAATTCATCTTTGCGACAGTGAGATAATACTTACGGACGAAGAAGTCTCGAAAATAGAAGCTATTGAGGAAGAATACCTGACCGAAGAGTTTATTTTCGGTAATAATCCACGCTATACTCTTGTGAAAAAAGGATACAACGAAGCGGGTGAAATAGAAATACGTCTCGAAATAAAAAACAACATCATAAAAGATATCAACCTCATGGGAGATTATTTCCTTATCGGTGATTTGGACAACGGATTACTGAAAAAAATAAAAAATACTCCCTACGAGAAAGAATCTGTGTCTAAAATACTTGAAAATAACAAAATAGAAAACTATATTCACAATCTGACTAAAGAGCGTTTTATTGAAATCCTCTTTAAAGAATAATTAGAAAACCTGATAAATAAACATGGAGACATTAAAAACCACTTGTTTGCACGACAAACATGTTGCTTTAGGAGCCAAAATGGTAGGGTTCGGAGGCTTCGACATGCCTATCGAATATACTTCTATCGTGGGCGAACATAATGCGGTGCGTAAGGCTACCGGTATTTTCGACGTTTCGCACATGGGTGAAATACTCGTTACGGGCGAAGATAGCGAAAAGTATGTGAACTACATTTTTTCGAATGATATCACAGGAGCACCTGTCGGAAAAATCTATTATGGAATCATGCTTTACCCGACGGGAGGAGCTGTAGATGACCTGTTGGTTTACAAGAAAGGAGAAAAAGAGTTCTTTCTTGTGGTCAATGCTTCCAATATAGAGAAGGATTATGAGTGGATGCTCGAAAATTGCAAAGGCTTCAATGTAACGATTGAAAATCAGTCAGGTTATTACGGAGAAGTTGCCGTACAGGGACCTAAAGCTTTCGAAGACATTGAAAAATATGTAGGCATTGAAGTAGATGATTTGGAGTTCTATACATTCAAAGAACTGGATTATGACGGAGAAAAAATCATCGTATCCCGCACAGGTTACACCGGAGAAGATGGTTTCGAGTTATACGGAAGCCATAAATTCATCAATAAAGTATGGGATTTACTAATCGAATCTAAAGAAGTAACTCCCTGCGGACTTGGCTGTCGCGACACATTGCGTTTCGAAGTTGGTTTGCCATTGTACGGACACGAACTGACCGATACTATTACTCCTCTTGAAGCAGGTTTAGGCTCATTCGTGAAGCTCGACAAGAAGGATTTTATAGGAAAAGACGCTATTGCTAAACAAAAAGCAGAAGGGCTGAAACGTAAAGTTATAGGTATCGAACTGAAAGATAAAGCCATTCCCCGTGCCGATTACGATGTGGAAGTAAACGGTAAGAAGATAGGTTATGTTACCACAGGGTACAATTCCATTTCGACAGGAAAAAGCGTTTGCATGGCTCTTGTGGATGTGGATTATAGTAAGTTAGGAACGGAAGTTGAGGTCAGAATCCGCAAAAAAACATTTCCGGGCGAAGTGACTAAAAAACGTTTTTACGAAAAGAATTACAAAAAGTAGCCCCCTAAATCCCCCAAGGGGGAATTCTTATCAACTCACATTCATTTATTGAATGCGGTTTCCTCCCCTTAGGAAGGTGAGAAGGGACTTTATTTATAAATCAATTTAAATTAAAAATATCATGAGTAAAGTTATTGAAGGTCTGTATTATTCAGAATCACACGAATGGGTAAAAGTAGAAGGAGAGTTCGCATACATCGGTATCACGGATTTCGCGCAACATCAATTAGGTAATATCGTTTATGTGGATATGCCCGAAGTGGATGATGAAGTATCCAAAGATGAAGATTTCGGTGCGGTGGAAAGTGTCAAAGCGGCGAGCGACCTGCTTTCTCCTGTCAGCGGTACTGTTGTTGAAGTGAACGAAAAGCTTTCGGATGAGCCTGAATTAATCAATCAAGACCCTTATGCCAACTGGATTATGAAGGTAAAATTATCCGATGCGGGCGAAGTGGAAGGTCTGATGGACAGCAAAGCTTACGAAGCTATTGCAACAGAATAAATTAGCCAATTAGTTAATGAGTCAATGTGCCAATGAGACAATCTGAAAACGATTTAATTAGCACATTGGCCAATTTTCACATTCACACATTAGATTACTATGTATAAATATTTTCCACATACGGAATCCGATATAAAACAAATGCTGGATAAGATTTCGTTAAGCAAGATGGATGACCTTTTTGCTGACGTTCCCGAAAGTGTTGTTTTAAAGAAGGACTACGACCTGCCCTCTGCCATGTCCGAAATCGAAATCAGGAATTATTTCGAAAAGCTGGGAGAAAAAAACAAAAAACTGACTGTTTTTGCAGGTGCAGGTTATTACGACCACTATGCACCGTCAGCGATTAACGCTTTAATTTCCCGCTCTGAATTTCTCACGGCTTATACTCCATATCAACCCGAAATCGCGCAGGGTACGCTTCGATACATCTTCGAATACCAGAGCATGATTTGCGAATTGACAGGTATGGATTGTACCAATGCTTCTATGTACGACGGCTCTACCGCAACAGCAGAGGCTATGTTCATGGCTGTAGCCAGCGCAAAAAAGAAAAATACGGTTCTGATTTCTCAAACTGTTAACCCTGCGACGATACGGGTTGTAAAAACCTATGCTAAATACAAAGGTATAAACGTGGTCGAAATTGCCGAGAAAGACGGCTGTACCGACAAAGCCGATATGATAAATAAATTGTCTTCGGGCGATGTGGCGGGTGTAATTGTCAGCAGTCTTAATTATTACGGCATCATTGAAGATTATGCAGGCTATGCCGACGCGATACATGAAGCGAAAGCATTATTCATTGTGAATGCCGACCCATCGGCTCTGGCTGTTTTGAAAACTCCTGCCGAATGGGGAGCAGACATTGCTTGCGGTGATGGACAGACTTTGGGTATTCCTCTCAATTTCGGAGGTGCTTATGTCGGTTTCCTTGCTTGTAAGAAAGACCTGGTTCGTAAACTTCCGGGACGCATAGCAGGTGCTACTACCGATGTGGATGGAAAACGTGCTTTTGTTCTGACCCTGCAAGCCCGTGAACAGCATATCCGCCGTGAAAAGGCAAACAGTAATATCTGTTCGAACCAGTCGCTGATGGCATTGTATGTTACAATATACCTTTCTCTGATGGGAAAAAGCGGATTGAAGAAAGTGAACGAACTTTCATACAGCGGAGCGCATTACCTGTATGAACAACTTCTTGCCACCGGAAAATTCTCTCCTGTTTTCGATAAGCCTTTCCTGAAAGAATTTGCAGTGAAAACAACACTCGATATCGAAGCTTTGGAAAAGAAACTGGAAGAAAACGGCATATTGGGAGGAGTTCGGTTAGGCAAGGAAAAGAAAGGTATGGAAAACTGCCTGCTTTTCTGCGTGACCGAAAAACGAAGCAAAGAAGAAATCGACCATTTAATCGCTTTAATAAAGGAGGTATAAGCCATGAAATATTACGATAAATTAATTTTCGAACTTTCGAAAGAAGGACGTACAGGTTATACTTTACCTGAAAACGGGATTGCTGAATATTCCATCAAAGATATACCTTCCGATTTGGGAAGAGCGCAGGAAGCTGAACTTCCCGAAGTAAGCGAATTAGACGTGGCACGCCATTATACGAACGTTTCCAACATGAACTTCGGTGTAGAAACGGGCTTTTATCCGTTGGGTTCGTGTACAATGAAATACAATCCTAAAATCAATGATGAAATCTCGGGATTGCCCGCATTTACATCACTTCATCCTTTTCAGTCAGAGGATAGCATACAGGGAGCTTTGGAAGTGTATTATAATCTGGCTAAGTCATTATCTGAAATTTCCGGATTGGCGGAATATACATTGAATCCTTATGCCGGTTCACACGGTGAATTAGTAGGATTGATGATTATGCGCCAATACCACATGAAACGTGGTGATACAAAACGTACTAAAGTGATTGTACCCGACAGCGCGCACGGAACAAATCCTGCGAGTGCTGCCGTTTGTGGTCTTGAAATAGTTGAAGTAAAATCGAATGATAAAGGAACCATCAATGTTGCCGATTTAGAACCGCTTCTGGACGATACTATTGCAGGTATTATGATGACTAATCCGAATACTTTGGGAATATTTGAAACTGAGATATTAGAGATTGCCAAACTTGTACATGATGCAGGCGGTTTACTTTATTATGACGGAGCAAACCTGAATCCGTTATTGGGTAAATGCCGTCCGGGTGATATGGGATTTGATATCATGCATATCAATCTGCATAAAACATTCTCGACACCTCATGGAGGTGGTGGTCCGGGAAGCGGTCCTGTTGGTGTTTGTGCAAAGCTTGTCGATTACCTACCCAATCCGAGAGTAAAAAAAGACGATGACCGTTTCTATCTTGAAAACGGAGAGAACTCCTTAGGTTCGATATCTTCTTTCCTCGGTAATTTCTCGGTTTATCTTCGTGCCTATGTTTATATCCTTACATTAGGAAAGGAAAAACTGAAATATGTAGGTCCTTTGGCGACTCTGAATGCAAATTACATAAAGGAATCTCTGAAAGACTACTATTATTTGCCGATTGAGGGTTTATGTAAGCATGAATTTGTTTTCGATGGTCTTCTAGATAAATCCACAGGTGTAACTACGCTCGATGTGGCTAAACGGCTTCTGGATTACGGCTTCCATGCTCCGACGATTTATTTCCCATTGTTGTTCCATCAATCAATCATGATAGAACCTGTGGAAACGGAATCTTTGGATACACTGGACAGCTTCATCGAGATAATGAAGAAGGTTGCTATTGAAGCGAAAGAAGACCCCGAAACGGTGAAGAATGCGCCCTACTCTACTCCTGTCCGCAGGTTGGATGAGACAACGGCTGCCAAGAAACCGCTTATAAAATACAAAGACTAATCAATTTGAAAATAACGGCCCCTCTTAATCTCCCCAAAGGGGAGAAATCTGCTTCCCACCCTCGGGGGGACTGAGGGGGGCTTTATTATTACATATTATGAACAGCGATATAATTATTATCGGTGCAGGTCCCGGAGGATACGAAACGGCCGTTTATGCAGCCAAACGCGGACTTAGTGTCACGATTATCGAATCGGAAAAACCCGGTGGAACTTGCCTCAACGAAGGATGTATCCCGACCAAATCATTTTGCAGAAATGCCGCTTTGATGGAAGATTTAAAGCATGCCGAACAATTCGGAATCAATGATTTGTCTTATACGTTCGATTTCAAAAAAGTAGTAGAGCGAAAAAATGAGGTTGTCAGAACCCTTGTACAAGGAGTCAAATTTCTTATGAAAAATAAGCTTATCACCTATGTACAAGGAAAAGCATCCTTCAAAAACGAAAATACAGTCCTCGTCAACGGTGAAGAATATACAGCTAAAAACATAATCATTGCTACGGGTTCAGTAACCAAATACCTTCCGATTGAAGGAAAATCACTTTCGGGAGTAATAACATCGAAAGAAATATTGGATATCGACCATATACCAGAACGCCTTTGCATTATCGGTGCAGGTGTAATCGGATTGGAATTTGCATCCATTTTCAATGCTTTCGGAAGTAAGGTGACAGTATTGGAATACATGAAGGAAATTCTTCCGAGTTTTGACACTGACTTAACCAAAAGGTTGAAACAATCCTTTGTTAAGAAAGGTATTGAAATTACCAATCAGGCAGCTGTCCAAAAGATAAATAAAAGTGAAACGGACGGTGAACTGGTTGTAAGTTACGAATTCAAAGGTGAAACCAAAGAATGTATTGCTGATACCGTTTTAATGGCGGTGGGACGTGCAGCAAATGTGGACTCGCTCAATCTTTCGGATATAAATATCGCATTTTCTCCAAAAGGTATCGAAGTGAACGAATCCATGCAGACAAATCGGCCTCATATTTATGCCGTAGGTGATGTGAACGGTAAATGCCTGCTGGCTCATGCAGCAACATTTCAGGGAATGATAGCTATTCATCATATTTTGGGAGAAAAAGATAATATTAGACTAGATGTTATGCCGTCTGCCGTATTTACTTTTCCCGAAGTTGCCACAGTCGGTCTGACCGAAGAACAATGCAAGGAAAAGGGAATCGCTTATAAAGCTAAGAAATCATTTTTTCGAGCCAACGGCAAAGCTATCAGCATGAATGAACCTGACGGTTTCTGTAAAATACTGTCGGATGAAAACGGTAAGATTTTAGGCTGTCATCTTTTCGGAGCACACGCTGCCGACCTGATACACGAAATCAGTTCACTAATCAATAAAGGAACTACCGTACAAGAATTTAAAGATATGATTCATGCCCACCCTACTCTATCGGAAGTGATTCAGGAGTGTGGAAAGGAATTCTAAGAAATATTTAAAGCTATCATAATTAATTGATATTTTTAATTCTATAAAAAAGCCGACTGAATAATGAAGTCGGCTTTTGAAGATTTATTTATCTATTGATTAGCATCTATACTCAAATATCCCCTCAATTCATTAGCTTTAGCTTTAATTTCCGACCAAGATTTTGTTGCAACCCGTTGATTACGGTTTGTATATCGTAGATATACTCCTCTTTCCAAAGCCGTATGTTGACTAAAAGGTACAGATGCATCACGATTAATTAATTATTCTTTATATCTTAAAGGCTTAGTATTAATTCATGAAGGAACTAAAAATTGCACAAAAATAGTCGGAAGAAAAATCCTCCGACTACTTGAACTTTTAAATTATTTTTCAAATTATTCTTACAGAAATAATCAAAAACTAAAAAGCTTATTTATAAAAAATTAATCAGATATTTCATGCTCAATATTCAATATCAAGAATAGCACTCGTAGTTAATTGTCCCGCTTCTTCACGTATCTCGCTGTATGATTTACAAACAACTCTTTGATCTCTATTAGAATAACGCAAGGCTACACCGCGAAGGATACCAACCGGAATATCTTGACGCGGATCAGATGGAGAAACAAAAAGTATTTTATCCGAAGCTTCATCAATAACTAATTTATAACCTAATTCTTGCGCAGTTTTTATACGAGAATAACGAATATTTCCCCCATGAGCATAAGCAATTAACGATGAAATACGTAATCCTTGCCTATGTAATGCCGACCCGGCATTTGCAAAAGAAGTCACAGATATTGCTCCATTTCTTTTGAATGTAGGCATCACATGAGACATACCAAAATCGACTACACCCAAAGGTCTTACATTCTCATTAGGTAGTTTTCCGGCAGGGAATAAACCCAAACCTGATATATTTTGAGTAGTTGAATTATCTGACAATTTAAACCATGAGGATGAAGCATTTGTGATAATATCTGTGTTTTTATCAGGAAAAAAGAAGTTCCGAATATCATCCCATCGGTTACCCGTACCATTAAGTTCATGATGTCTGGGCAATTGACCTATAAGTTGCAAAATAATATCAGTAGTAGGGAGCCCCCAACCATCTGTTATATCTATAGATTTTGTATTATCAGTAAATAATTGAAATCCACTACCGCCATTAGTATAGCTGTTACCTTTAGGGAAGAAGCATGCCCACAAAGTATTAACACCCCATGGATAATAGCTGCCATATAAAGAAGTGTAAGTATTCAAATCTGTTACCCTTGAGCTGAACATACGCTCACCGTCCAAATCGGATTGTCTTACATCCAAACCCTCTAACCATTGATTTCCATTCCTACCCAATGTCTGCCGCAACGGCTGAGCAAAGAAACTTATCTCATCACAATCCACTACTTTATGAGTACCTTGAGCAGACAAAATCCACATATTCTGTACACCATCTCTGGCATACCAAAAACCATCAGCGACACCTTCATGTCCCATTTGATTAGGCAACCAATTATCCATATCAGCAGGCGTAACTCCGTGTGCAGGTTGGTCATATGTCCAGACATCCATATAATGAAAAACTGTTCTTGGATTTTTAGGTAAAGATTCATATTCATCAGGATCAAGTCTAGGATATAAGCTGCTGATAAATTCTTTATCTGTAGCAGACAATGCATTATTGAACCTATTACTGCCCACACCATTAGTCGTTATATGCGCCGGGATATAGATGGCCATAATTGAATTCTCATCATAAGCTGTATAAGCTGTAACCAAAGGCGGTCTCAACATGAATTTCTTCATGATCCAGTCTTCGATTTGTTTTTCTTCCCAGCCAAAAGGTCTGAAATATGCAAATGCCCTATCTCGGTCTATCTCAATAGTAGAGTTCGGTCCCTGATGTTCATTCACTAGACCTAGCATATGCCCGAATTCGCGAAGAATGATTCCAGCAAAATCCTGAGAGTTTATCTCAGCGGTGCTATTTTCGTCGTTCAAAAGCAAATTCATGGTAGTGGCATTCATACCATAAGTGTCTAAGCAGTCCGTACCCAGATACGACCAATTAACACGGTCTCCATTGTATTTAAAACCAATTTTCACATACGCTTCCGATACATTAGTGGTATATGTAAATTTGAGGTTTATCAGTTTCTGCCACTCATTAGCGACTTCTTTTACTCTGTTTTTTGCTAAATCACTACCATTTAGGAATGCTATCAGAATTTCTTCATTCTGTTCCCAGCCCTTTCGGCTTAATACTGCTCTTGTATTTAACTGAGTATCATCAATTGTTTTATATGCAAAGACATAGTCTTTTACATTTATAGCCGACACATTAGTATCCATACTTTGGGCATCTTCTATCTCTTGTGAACACGATGTTATCAATAGTGCCAACATCGATAGCATTGTAAAAAATAGATTTTTTTTCATTTTGTTTTAGTTTTAAATTAATGTCTAGTTTAATAGATTTATCTTAGTGCTAAGTCATCAACTTGTCTAGAAAGTCGAACAATATCGGATACTGTATATTTTGGGTTTGATTTATCCAGAATATATTGTACATAAAATCCTCGTAGGTATCCATTTGGTAACTCAGTATATCCAGCCTTAGGACTTTCTGTTAGTGACAACTTTTGTATATCAGTTTGTGCTGAATTTATATATAGCTTATATCCTAATTCTGCATCAGTTAGTTTGCGACACCAACGTATGTTATATAAATGATAAGTTTCAATAGTATTATTTGTATCAATGGCTTCAAAAACAGATATAGGCCATTGATCAGTCCACATATAGAACCCATAAAGCACTTGACGTAAATATTGCCCGACACCATAATGACCAGGATATGGATCTGCTCCGGTTTCTATATCATATAAACTATTTTGCCAATTCCAGGAAGCATTGCCTCTTGCTCCGCCTGCCATCATATTAAATTTATATATATTTTGTACAGACTCAATAGGCCTACCATCGCCGGGATCAGTATGTGTATACCAATAAACATAATGTGAATCATTACATCTATTTATATATTCTGGTTTTTCACCATAAATCACCCTATTGGCATGATATTCTATATATAATGGCGAAGTTGCCGGATTATCTCCATGCTTGGCAGCCAAAGCAACGTGGACATCATGGGTGCTCAAACGTTCATTACTACCTACCGGACACATGGCAAATAACTGTCTAACATCCCCTTGACTAGGCGCTCCCCAGCCGGAAGATAGATTTTGCCCTTCGTACATGTTTCCATTCTGCATCATATAAAGATTACTGGTCGGACCATAATATCGCCCATAATATTTATTGAAATTCTCCAGATCATATAACTGCTTTGGAAAATCAGGTAGATTTTTATTGTTAAGGTCCATATGTATCGCTTTCATATAGGCATCAACCATTCCTGGTGTTATATCACCTCCATATCCTGCCGGACATGGATGATAGAAATTGTTGTCTATCCAGTAATATTCACCAATACGAATACCTGTATACGGATACGAATTGAGATCACCATTCTGTTTATAAGTAAGTTCTACTCTATCAGGAAGTACAATCTCTCCGGGATAAAGTGAATTTATAAAATACTTATCTGTATCAGATAACTTCGAATTCCATTTCGACCCTTTTCCGTCTGTCGTCAGAAAATCCGGAAAGAATAATATCATAATTGATTCTTCGTCAAATTGCGAGTAATTCGTTTGAGAAGTATTATAAACCGTCAATAATTGATCTATCTGGGCATTGGTCCATGCCTGTGCCAGAAAATAGTTCCTCACACGAGCCACATCCCATTTGAATGCTGCATTAAATCCTTGATGTTCAAATACAAGTCCCAGCACATGTCCGAACTCTCTTAAAATAATAGCTGAAAAGTCTTCCGAATTAATCTCTCTCGAATCATTCTCATTAAACAGCATGATATTCATAGAAGGAACATTTTGAGCAATATTTCTACAGTCTGTACCTATCTGAGACCACGAAACCTGCTCACCATTCCAATGGAAAGCTATTTTTACATCCGCATTTTCAGATGAAGCAACGTACTCAAATTTCAAATTTGCGTAATTAAGCCATTCCGAGGCAACTTCTTTTACCTTGTTCTGTGCAATAGTACTACCATTCAGAAATTTAATTCGTATGGTAGCCCCATTACCCCATGTTTTTCCATTTAACGAAGTCGCCCTCGTATTAAATGAATCATTTTCCGAATTGGCCTTGTAAGCAAAAACATAGTTTCTAATCGTAGAAGCTTGTGTTTCCGGAGATTCCGGCCCATACCTTTCGTCTGCACACGACATCAATAATGCCAATACAAACAGCATCATAAAGAATGGATTCTTTTTCATTGTATAATACTTTTAATAAATGATTAGATGTATTTATTGTAGATATACATCTTGATGTTTTGTAAATTTCAATTTAAATATCTCTTAACTTTCCAATCGCAAATTAAATAATAATCCACCTTTTTTTAATTATGTCCCTCACACATAACGGAAACCATTATTTAATAATCCAGATTAATGAGATTTTTTATTCAAATATTTTATTTGATGTACTTTTGACAGTCTACTAAATCTCCTATACTTTATCTTTAAGTGAAAATTCTCGGGTAGATTTTTTTGCATCTATATAATCCTTATAACCATAAAGATGTATTTTCCTATTTGTTGTCAAATCAACATATTCACTTTATAGATAATACACGTTTCGTTA
>DQAM01000226.1 GCA_003523545.1 Dysgonomonas sp. | reverse complement strand
GGCGGACAATTTCTTCGGAAAGTTCGAGTTTCGTCCCTTGGAACCCGGTTATGGTATTACTGTAGGTAATGCTCTTCGCCGCATTCTCCTTTCTTCACTTGAAGGTTTTGCTATCACATCGATCAAGATCGACGGCGTAGAGCACGAGTTTGCTACTGTGCCGGGCGTGATTGAAGATGTGACGAACATTATTCTGAATCTCAAGCAAGTCAGATTTAAACAAATAGTCGAAGAAATTGAGAATGAAAAAGTAAGCATTACTATTTCAGGTTCAGAAGTGTTCAAAGCCGGAGATATAGGTAAGCATCTGTCGGGGTTCGAAGTTCTCAATCCTGACTTAGTGATTTGCCGGATGGATCCGAGTGCAAATCTTCAAATAGAATTGACAATCAATAAAGGCCGCGGGTATGTTCCGGCCGAAGAGAACCGTACTAACTCTGACGATGTCAATGTTATCGCAATTGACTCTATCTATACTCCGATCCGTAACGTGAAGTATTCTATCGAAAACTACCGTGTAGAACAGAAAACCGACTACGAAAAGCTGGTGATTGAGATTTCTACCGACGGATCTATACATCCCAAAGATGCACTGAAAGAAGCCGCTAAAATCCTTATCCATCACTTCATGCTGTTCTCAGATGAGAAAATTCTTCTGGAACAGACTGAAACAGACGGTAATGAGGAGTTCGATGAAGAAATACTTCATATGCGCCAGCTGCTTAAGAGTAAGTTAGTAGATATGAACCTTTCGGTTCGTGCTCTCAACTGCTTGAAATCGGCAGAGGTGGAAACACTTGGCGAGCTTGTTCAGTTCAATAAAAATGACCTTCTTAAGTTCCGCAACTTCGGTAAGAAATCACTGACCGAGCTGGACGAACTGTTAGATAGTCTGAACCTTTCTTTTGGAATGGATATTTCCAAATATAAATTAGATAAAGATTAATTAAGCGATGAGACATAATAAAAAATTTAACCACCTAGGTCGTACCAGTTCGCACAGGAACGCCATGCTGTCTAACATGTGTGTGTCCCTGATCATGCATAAACGTATCTTTACGACTGTTGCGAAAGCAAAAGCTTTGAAGAAAGTTGTTGAGCCTATCATCACAAAATGCAAAGAGGATACAACTCATTCAAGACGTTTGGTTTTTCAGGACTTGCAGAGCAAGCAGGCAGTAACCGAGTTGTTCCAGAATATATCCCAGAAAGTGGCAGACCGTCCCGGAGGATACACACGTATCATCAAGACAGGAAACCGCTTGGGAGACAATGCTTCGATGTGCTTTATCGAATTGGTAGACTACAATGAAAACATGTTGAAGGACACTAAAGCTGCTGCTAAACCTAAAACACGCCGTTCACGCAGTGGTAAAAAAGCTTCTGCTGCAGAAAAAGCAGCTCCGGCCGCTGAAGTAAAAGAAGAAGCTGCTACAGCCGCACCCGAAGTTCAGGAAGAACCAAAGGCGGAAGAAGCTGCTCCTAAGGCATCGGAAGAACCAAAAGCAGAATAATATTATATTATTTGTATATATTTTAAAAGCATCCTTACCCGAGGATGCTTTTTTTTATTACCGGAGCAGTTTATTATTTTTCCAGTAATGTAGGATAATCAGCCAATTCCAATAATTCTTTATCTCCATTGCTGTCACCGTAAGCATAAAGAGTATATTGTTCCCGTTTCGGATATTCCTCAAGGAGCCGGTTAACTTTTTCAGGTCCATAGCAATTGGGAGTAGAAAACTTACCCGTTATAATTCCGTCCTTAACTTCTATCTCCGTGCTTACAACTTTGGAAATTCCATTATGATAAGCCCAAGGTTTTATCCAGTTTGAGATAGATGCACTAATTATGATTGCAGTATGGTTGGCCATTAGATGTTCTCTCAGTATATGGGTTGTATTTCCATTTCGTATACGGTCTATATAAAAAGCATATTCTTCACATTTTCTGTTAAATTCTTCAATTGATTTTCCTTTGAAGAAGTATGCAAACAGGATTTCTTTGGCTCTCGAATTTGGAATTATTTTCAGTTTATAAAGAATCAATACCGGCATAAGGATAATAATGCCTGTAAAGAAACGGAAACGGCCTGAATAGAAAATAATAAAGTCTATCAGGGTATCCTTGAGGGTAAGGGTACCATCGAAATCAAAAGCCGCTATGACATTTTTTTTGTGCATTAAAATAATTCTCTTAACTATATCTGAAAATCAAAGATATGGCAACAAAAGAAATAAACCAAAGTGCAATGGTTATTTGTAAAAACCTGTCTCTTATAATAAGCCGGGTAGGATTACTTCCCTTCTTCTCTACGAATATAGCCTGTAAGTATCTGAAGAATCCCAAAAATACAAATAAGGCCGTAAGATATAGATATTCCCCGTTGCGATGTGTTATATCCGGTGAAATGGTATACATCACATAACACATTATAATGGTCGATACAGTAATTATAATGATAGCATTCAGAAATTCCAGATTGTACCCCGCAATGCTTTTGCGCATTTTTTGATTAGTTTCTTCGTATATGATTACATCATGCCTCCTTTTACCTATTACGAGCAGTAGAGCCAATAGGAATGTCATTATAATAATCCAGTAGGAGAGGTGGGAAGATGTCACTATACTGCCTATAAACAGCCGTATGATGAATCCTGTAGCCACGATGCATATATCCACGATCGGGATTTGTTTCAGTTTAAGCGAATAAGCAAGATTCATAACGAAATAAAAAAGGAGTAGTAATGTGGCAGGCAGATATTTCAGCGCAAAGATATAAATTCCAAACCCCGATACTATAAGTATGCTGAATAATATAAATGCATTTTTTACAGGAACTGTCCCTTTCGCCAGAGGTCTGTTTTTTTTTGTTGGGTGGAGACGGTCCGAGTCTATATCTTTCCAGTCATTGATTATATATATCGAGCTGGCAGCAAACGAAAAACCTATAAATGCCAAGATTGCATTTAAGACGGCAGGCCATGCCGGTATCTGAAATGCAAAAAATACGGGTGCAAAAATGAAGAAATTTTTTACCCATTGGTTTATTCTTATCAGCTTTATATATTCGTTCATCTCTCTATTCTAATAAGGCGGGAAATTATTCAAAGATAACTGAATAAAATCATAAAGCCGAATTAAATTATTTGTAATCAGGAATAATGTAAAAACAGCTGTCCCCGATATGAATACTGTTTTTGTCTTCTCAGCAGGTATAGATTTGTACAGCCATCCGAGAAGGATGGGTACAGTAAATACCCAATGTCCCCCGTAAATAAATCCGTCTCTCAATCCATACATTACCACAGCATGAATCAGCACATCTTCGAGTAACAATAATATGATAATCTGTACCAGTACGTTCTTATAATTCTTGTAAACAGCATAAACCAGACATCCCAACAAAATTACAGAAAATGCGTACTGCCACCAGTGGTGGTAAAAATCGAGTGATATAGCGCTGAATGGAAAGCCGTCTATTTTGATATCGTACATCATGAGCGACGGGAAAAGTATAGGCGCTGCATATAGCCAGTCGAATACCCTCTCGGGATAAGTACCGCGGGCAGGCATTCGTATATTGCCTTCGAGGCGCATTTTTATCAGGCTGATGAAGTCGTATTGCAGCTGTATCCAGATAA
>DQAM01000395.1:1165-4113 GCA_003523545.1 Dysgonomonas sp. | reverse complement strand
CCTGACCAGCGGGAAGGATCTTGATTATCGATTAAAGATGCTTCATAGTATTCAGCATGACAAAAAGAAATATGAAAATACTTTTTAGGACACTCCTCCTTTTAACCGGAACAGTTTATCCTTTCTTTTTGTTATCAACAATCTTTTTTACCATACGGGACAACTGTTTCTCTTTTGCTCTTCTTTCATAAGCCGATTCATTAAAATATTGGGCTTCTTTCCGCAATTTTATATACGAATCGTATACACCCCGGTCCAACTCTCCCGACTCAACAGCTCCAAGAACCGCACAACCCGGTTCGTTGATGTGGGTACAATCATGGAATTTACATTCTTTTGCCAGTTGACCGATGTCCAGTGTTTCCGCAATTGTATCCTGAGAGTCAACCGCTAAGCCGAATTCCCGCACCCCAGGTGTATCCAGGAGGATACCTCCCGATTCAAGCAGGATGATTTCCCTCCGGGTCGAAGTATGCCTGCCTTTGCCTGTAAAAGTACTTATATCCGAAGTCCCCAATACTTCATTACCACATAATTTATTCACTAAAGAGCTTTTACCGACGCCCGACGAACCTATGAAAATAATAGTCTCATGCGGGTTTATCTCTGACTTCAAATCTGATATACTCTTTTCATTATAAATACTGGTAATGAATACCTTTGCTTTTTCCGCAACTTTGCCCAGCGATTGCTTGAGTGCATCGGCATCACTTGTTAAATCTGATTTTGTCAGGATAAGCACAGGAATAATACCCGAATCGATTACCTGTATCAGGAAACGTTCGGTACGCCGGACATTAAAATTCGAATCACAGCCCTGAACGATAAAAGCCTTGTCTATATTGGACGCAAAATGCTGTACGTCTGCTTTCGTCCCGCTTTTCTTCCTCGATAATACATTGATACGGGGCAATACGTCGATAATAATCCCTAAATCATCGAACTGCTGGAAAACTACCCAGTCACCCGTTACAGGATACTCGTCAGGCTCTTTTGTATACAGGTAATTACCTGTCAGTTCGCACGACAGTACACCCTGCGATGTTATTACATCATAACGGTTTTTATGTGTTGTGATAATCCGGCCGTGTTCTAAACCGGTGTATGATAAATTATTTTTTTGTTGTTGCCATTGGTCGTTCCAACCATAAAGACATAGATTTGCCATTGTCAAATATTTATTTGATTGATAATAATTAATTTATAAATATTGATTTCGGAAAAGCTTTCAGTGTAGTATTAACAACTTATAGGCTCAGATAAAGAATATCCAAGATACAAGTTGATCGCAAGCTTTTCCTTTCAAGCAATTCTCGCCGGGCGATATGTAGGAAGTTGTAGTTTCATCCGTGTGCAAAGATAAAGATATTTACCGGGATTCAATCTATATCTTAGCAAGTTTTAGCATTCTACTTGTGATAAATTTCTTAGAATCAACTGTATAGTATATTGGTTTGTCCGGTAAAAAAGCATCAGATTCAATAATCATTTTTATTGACGATGAATATACCGGAAAACAATTTATTTTCATCGAAATAAAGTACTATACTATAGATATCGTGTACTATACTGATATAACTGGAAGTATCGGTTTCTTCATACATTTCTATCTGACTTTCGCCGAAAAGACTTATCGCTTCATTAAATGGGATGCCGGGGTCTAATCCATTTTCAAAGGATATAGATACATACTTAAAATCATCGATGAAATAACCTTCAAACAGAATATCTTTTCGATTGCTGAAAACGCCTTCTTTACTATGGAAATGAAAATACAAATTGGAAGAAAAACCGCCTCTGTACACTATGTTGATAAAATGACCGTTCGTTGTAGAAGCTGTTTTTTCAAGACTATGGGAAAGGTCGGTTTTTTCGAAATCTGTGTTATTAGATTTACCCAGAATGAGACCATTTACACTCCAATCCTTGCCAATCTTTATGATAGGCTTGTGTGGAATATCTTTTACAGGCTCATCAGAACTTAGTTCGGTCGATTCGATATTGTTGCTTGATGAACAAGGTATGATTATCAATATCAATATTATCAGCGATAATATTTTCCGAATTACCATAGCCCTGGATTTATTTCTTGTTCTTTAATTCTTCCTCCACAGTATCCGGTTCGTATTTCATACGAAGACGCATGATTTCAGTTTTCAGTTCTGTAATTTTTTCAGCATATTCAAATGCTTTTTCCGTGGTATAGTGATTGATTGTAGGCTGGCTTCCTTCTTCAAAAGTCGAATTATTCTCTTGTTTAGGTATGATTGTACCATTCCCACCATCCTCAATATTTTGAGTATAATTATGTATTATATAGCTGATAGTATCATCGTGGCGGTATTCTTTAATCATGCCGGGAGTAACACCGTTTCCGATAACATCCGCTATCTTCTGCAACATATCGTCATCTATCTCCGGCTTTTGCAATAAGTTGGATATATAGCTGTCGGGCATACCGAGCTTATCGGCTAATTGCGATTGTGTCAACTGAAAAGCCCGCATCAGGTGCTTTACATTTTTTCCTAAATGAATATCGTATTCTTCCTTTACTTCCATATTCGGCTTTTATAAAATCTGACAAACTGTTGAAATGCAAATATACAAATAATTCATTCATACACGGATGTAACTAATTTATTTCTTCTACACATAACTATTTGGTAATTAACAGATAATACATTTACAGAAAATAATAAATTTATTAAGGATAACATTGTATACATTTGCCTGTCTGGTTATTCATGCAAAATCTAAGGAAATGAATACAATGAAAAAATAAAAGAATAACTGTATCTTTGCCTTGTCGTTTACGGCAAAACTTAGATATAGTTTACGGTACAAGCGTTTAGCTGATTCGGTGTTCCAAAAAAGTCGAAATTTTAGTCATACACCTAGAACAGCAGAATGCCGAACCCGCCTTATTGTATAGGGCGGGAGGCGTTTCC
>DQAM01000395.1:521-850 GCA_003523545.1 Dysgonomonas sp. | reverse complement strand
AAATGTCCTCCCGCTTCTTTAATGTATAACGGTTTGCAAAAAGGAGGTAAGCAAACCCGCAAACTATAACGATTATGTCTTATTTCTATTCCGCTTTTATCCAACGGCTTTTTGCCCGTTACTTCAACACCAAACCTACGCAAAACGAACGCGTACCATCTTACATCGGCAAAACCAGCGAGGAAATTATTTTACTTCACAAAGATTGTATGGTCGATAAAGAATCTTCCCTTATAGAAATCCGCTTAACAGAGGCTACTCTGACTTGCGAAATGTATAATAATATCTGTATAGATGCCCGATTGTTTCGGGATAAGGACTTATTATCC
>DQAM01000395.1:0-322 GCA_003523545.1 Dysgonomonas sp. | reverse complement strand
TGCCTGTCTTTTTCGAATCCGATTGCCTGAAAAACTAATACCGGTATGGCAGAAAAGAAACATATGTCTTATTTTGACTATTCCGATGTAGAAAGACAAGTAAAGAAACGGCTGGAACAGGTACCGGAAGAAAACAGCACAAATAGTATCGCATCATTAAAGAAGCTCTTGTATGTCACACAGACCTACTATATGAATGCGATGGATAGCCTTGAAGCTTTAAAGAAAAGCGATAAAGCTAATGAACGGAAAATAGAAAAGATACAAAAAGATGTCAAATCCATATATCTTCTTTCGGCGGTAATCTTTAAGCATCTAAACG
>DQAM01000396.1 GCA_003523545.1 Dysgonomonas sp. | reverse complement strand
CTTATGCCAGAGAGTGGGACTGGCAGAAATTCAATACAGAAATGGCCGGAAGCAATTACCGGGGACAGTTTGCTCAACGCATAATAGAACAGGGGCTGTTTAATCAATGGCAGAAAGGCTATCCGGAGGGTTATAATCATAGAACTATCCTGTATGATGATTTTAAAGAATTAATGGGATTTGTAGTAGCTTATTTCTGGGATGGAACCAGCGGCCTTTATGATGCTAATTATATCAGGAGCATTACTAAAGGTAAAACCTTAATGAAATTGCAAAGAGATCTCACAAATAATGGATATGATGCTGACAGGAAAGTTTATATTGACGGTATTGATCCTGATTTAGTACACCACGGAGAGGATACTTTTGGATTAGGATTTCATTCCAACTATATATTTAATGATATAGATCCTTTTAATAATGGAGAGCATCTGTCTAGGGTTATGATTGCCATCACCTATATGATAGGAGATTTTATCGACTCTGGCGGAGGTATAGGAAGTGTGGCTAATAGAAGCTTTCACAGGACTATGGAATATGGTAAATCTATACCGAGTCCGTGGGATGTTCCTGATCCGGCCAATAAAGGTGCCGGATGGGCGGCAGGTAATGAAAAATCAAATGATGGAAAAGGAAATGGATTTGTCGGCAAAGCTTTTAGAAGTATACGTAATGTGGAATTACCATTCAATATATATACAAACGGTGCTGAGATAATCAGGGTAAATAAGGGCGGTTCTGTTCCATCCGGATATGTGGAAGTACCTACCGGAGCTTTAGCTGGAGCCTACTTTGCAAGGCCGGATTTTACATATGCTCAATGGGATGCTGTTAATGGTTTTGTTAACTGGCAGATAGGGCCGTTAGATCAAAATCCTGAAACTAAAGTACAAATGATAGGCTGATAACTATAATGATAGAAACAGCAGGTACAAATATATAATACAACAAAAGTCAAATAAATAAACTTGAGATATTATGCAGATCACAACTTCAGACAAAACCATACAAATCCGGTACGGGAACCATATATTCACCCACCCGGTCAACAGCATAGCCTATGCAGTCGGTGAGAATAAGGACAGTATAACCTTATTCCGTAACAATGAGCCTATAGCGACAAGCCCGTTGAAAGGGATAACTGTCGACGGAGTTTCGTTGACAAAAGACAATGTGGAAAATCTTCTGGGTAAACTTTTTGTGTAAGTTACCCGGCTGGTTATCAATGTAAAATATACAAACTAAACAAGATCGAAAGTTATGATAATCTCGACAAGTGATAAAAATATAAAAATAAAATATGGCCGGGAAACGTTTACCTATCCGCTCAATACCATATCGTATGCAGTGGACAATTCGTATACCTCACTGACCCTTTTCCGTAACAACGAGCGTATTGGCACTTCGCCTCTCGATGCTGTCAGGATAAACGGGCAGGCGGTGGCTGCGGCCAGCCTCGATGGGATGCTGTCCGCCCTGTTTAAAGTGAACGAAGGCAGCGGGGGCGGGGGCGGCAGCAGAGATAAGTATTACGCAGTGTCGGTAGAAAACCTTCCCGGGACATGTGCCGGCATAGATTCTTTGGGGTATATTACCTCAGATGGGACTCCGGCAGGCGAGTTGCAGGCCATATATGAATGGAGTGGTTTCGAATGGGAAATGAAGTCTTTCGAATGGAACATTCTTATAGAAGATACCGATTATTCGGCCGATATTGAAATGGTTGATTTTTCGAAAGTAAAGATGTTTGAAAAAAAAATCCTTTCTGATGGGAGTAAAAAATTCTTAGTATTGGCAAAAGATACAGAAGAACCGGTCGGGCTTAATGTCGTTTCTTCTTCTTCCTACATCAGCGGCGTGCCCAGATTCAGGCGTACCGAGAATTATTATTTCGAACAATTACATATAGGACCAGAAACCTCTAGCGTGGAAATATCAGGACTGAAAGGTCTTAACCGTATTACTATAGATACAAATAGGATAGACAATTCCGGTGATTTTGACCCGGATAAACTGATAGATATAAATCTGCATGATATAGAAATCAGTACTCTGTCTATGTATGGCAGATATACCAGAAGCTTGGTAATTAAAAATATTGGAACAGCTTCTAATGACCAAAGGGGTAACTATTTGAATGTAGGAGCCCTGGAATTAATCGACATAGAAGATGTTGTCGGAAGATTTAATATACAGACAGACAGATTTGATACTTCCATAGAGAAAGAAGAACATCTGCCGGCAAAAAGGACCTGGAGATTTAAGAATGTAGAGAATAATAGTTATCAGTGGTATTTTAGTCCGGTAACAGCTTGGGAGACAGAAAAGAAACTACCAGACTCTTTTTCTTTTTCGGATACGATGCTTCCCCCCGAAATTTATTTCGAAGAAATATTATTTGAGGATTGGTTTATGGAAAACTGTACACTTGTTCAAGAAATGGGAGGCCATGAAGTGTCTTGGACTTTTTCCAGTACTATCTTCAAGGATCAGGCTCAAGCCGATATAATTTGTGGAGATGTCGGAAAATTCTTGCCTTCGGGAAGCCGATTATCTATCAGAGGATCTAATTTCTCTCCCTCGTTGGAGCTGCAGGACCAACTGACTGCCAAAGGTATTCGACTTGAAATAACCGAATAAACATAAAATACACAAACAGTTATGAAAATTACCACAGGCATTAAAAATGCAAAAATAGAATACGGGAAAGAGACGTTCACTTTTCCGCTCAATACGATATCGTACGCTGTCGATGATCAGTTTACAGGGTTAACCCTTTTCCGCAATAACGAACGGATAGGTACTGCCCCGCTCGATCAGGCAGCAGTCGACGGGCAGAGCCTCACCCCGGCCAACGTTCATAACCTTCTTCTGCCTTTGTTCGCTGAGCAGAAGGGTGGAGGCGTCGAACTGCCGATCGAGATATCTGATGTCAACGGGCTTGAAGAAGCTCTTAAAAATATATCGACAGATTGGGCCGGCATGACTTTCTATGTCGACGGCTCATACGGTGGTGATGATTCCACGGGATCTCCACTCAAACCTTTTAAAAATATACAAAGTGCAATCGATTCTTTCTCACCTGTAAATGACTATGATGAAGTTGCAATTATAATCTCTAAATACCCTTATTATTATGATGGGGGAGGCGCCGAATTAAATATAACAATAAATAAGAATGTTACTTTAATTGGTACAGAAGACACTTCTCAATTCAACGCAATGCTCGGTAATATCAGCATTGTCGATGGAGCAAAACAGGTGCATCTGCAAAATATTCAGGCATTAAGTTTATACATAAACAGCGAAGGCTGTGTATTCACAGCTAATGATATTTATATATATACAGATGGTACGGCTGATACGGATATTATAGTGGATAATGCCGGTAGTATAGAAATAGACGGTATAAAGCATGATAATAAAAATTATATAAGAATTAATAAGAGTAATTCTGTTAGCATTAATAATGTCAACGGGTTGCTTTTAGAAGTTGGAAGTGGTTCGGTAGAAGTTAAGAATTGTTCCTTCGGCTGGATAGACCATCATGTGGCGCCGATGGATGCACTTATCGTAAATACAGGTACACTGCATGCTTCTTTAATAAATTGTAAATTTGCATCTTATGCAGTTAATCCTAAGCAATTCAGATTTCATAGGATAGTTAATAATGCCAATGTCCCTGTTGTTTGCTTTAATTGTGTACTTGGTGAGGATAACAGAAAAGTTCAGAATGTCAAATTTATAGGATCTGATGCGGATTTATCCAGCTATCTCCAAAAGCAAAAAGGTGATGGTACAACTTTCTTGTCAAATGATGATACTTATAAGAGTATAAATGAAGTGCCGTCTGGAGGTACTACTGATTCCTTTTTAAGAGCATCTTCTGGTATACCTCAGTGGTATAGGCCAATGAATCAGTCAGATATTGACTCAAACAGTGCTGTTTCAAGGACTATTCCAAGTACTTTAATTAATAGCTTATTAGAAAATAAACAAGATAAACTGCCAGAAACAAGTATAGCAGGGAGTATTCTTGTATCACAGGGAGCGAATCTGCCTTCTTGGGTTACATCTATGACACAAGCACTTATTGATGCAGGAGTAAATGATGTAGCTAGAGCAATGTCTGCTAGATTGTTTAAAAGCAATCTTAACACTAAAGTTAATAAAGAAGGTGATGAAATGTTAGGTGCTCTTATTCTAAATGGAAATCCTACTACTGCATTAGGTGCAACTACTAAACAATATGTTGATGATTTAGTAGCTAGTATAGAAAGTTCATTCTTTTCATTCAAAGGATTTATATCTAATACTGAACCAACTGATGATTTAAGAGTAGGATTACTTTGGTATAATCCTTCTGGTACAGGTAAAACATTTCCAAATATAGATTTTCCTTGGTCTGCCGCAGAGTATCAAGAAGGAGGATGGTCTAGTGCTTCTATAGAATATAGCCCTGGTGCTGGTGACTTATGGGCGAACCTAAATGATAGTTCATCAGGATGGTATTATATGGGAGATTCTTGGCATATTCTTGATTTTAGTGGTTCTGCTTTTAATGCTGCACAATTTAAAATAGTTGACGGAATAGTTACATTAAATGATAATGGTATTACTAATAATGAGATAGCTCCTAATGCAAATATAGAGCAGAGTAAAATAAAAGATTTAACTACTACATTGTCATCCTGCTTAGTAAAAAATTCCAGTACGAATCAAGGAGCTATAGTAAATGTAGTAGATAATATATATACTGTCTCTGATAGTAATGTGCAAATATTCAGTGGTGATGTATCAAACGGAGAAGAAGGATTTTCAAAGCTAAATATGGTATCGAATTCAGTTTCATTAGAAAGAAACAATCCTAATACTGCTACTGATTATAGTAAAATTAATGTAAGTGAATATTCTTTAGACTTAGAACAAACTGATGGTACTTCTTATACTTCTGTAAAATTAGCAAATGGTGAAGTAGAAATACAAGCATCAACTTCTGGTCAAGCAGGGCATTTATGGGTAAATGGTGATTCTGTACCAACTGTTATCGGAAATTCTATTAGAATGATGATATTGACTCAAGCCGAATACGATGCTTTGCCTTCTAAAGATGATAGTATTATTTACTTTATAAAAGAATAAATTATGGGTGTAAGAATAGGAAATACAGAAATAACAAAAGTACCTATCGGGAATACACTTGTTGACAGGATTTACGTGGGGACAGAAAGGATACTTCCTGTTCCCCCTATACATGAATTTGTACAAAATATCGTTAATTTAGGTGGGAGTGAAGATGTAGTAAGAGAAGGTTACAAAAATGTAGATAATTATTACAAAGACAAAGCTTCTTATCTTATATTCCCATCTCATGCAGATAAGTACAGAATATATGCAATGAATAACAGCACAGGTAACGCAATACCTGTTTATTTTTCCAGAGCATCACAGGGTACATTTTTTGATAAAGATTTGAACATGCAATCTGCGGGTCTAAACGAACCCAGGATAGACTATGGAAATTATTCGAAGGATGTTAAGATATTGTTTGAGAAGGAAGCTGCAAATTATCTAAGAGATAGTAATTTTGATTTAGGGTTAGACATAACTGGAGGTGGAAATTATTCTATTGTGGATTATACTTGGGAAGTTTTACCTATGTTTAATAAATCAGCAGAATTATATAAAAATACATCTGCTACATGCTATTACTATAAAAGAAGTCAAACAACTTATGTAACAGGAAATCAGTATGTATTGTCAGCTTTTTGTAGAACAGAAGATAAACAAGAGCCTATTATTAGTGGTTCAAGTTATCCTTCAAATGGAGATGTTCTTTTAAATTTACCGAATAACTCACCAAGAGCATTAAAAGATTTAGAATTAATAAAAGATTCTATTTATAGGACAAGTGTATTAGGTACTGCTACAACTAATTCTACTAATCAATATATGGGATTTGCAAAAGGAGTTTCTTCTTTAGAAAGAAAGTTTTATTATATTGGTTATCAGTTTGAAGATGGGAATGTAATGACTTCTTTTATTCCAACTACAAATACTATTGCTACTCGTTCTGCTGATGAAATGAAAATAGGTCTATCAAGTGTTTCGGATATATATATTAAAACAGTTAAAAATGAATATACTTTATCAGGTGTTTCGGGTGTAGTGAATATTAGCGAACATATTGATGAATCCGATGGTATATTATATATAGCTGTAATGGGAGAAATTGACGATACTTATTTTGATAATCAATTTGTTAAAGGACATCCTAATATGACCTCTAATACCACTCCTGCTCCTTACGTAGCTTATAGTAATAGTTCTGTAAATACAACCTATGCATCATGGAAAGCATTCGACGGGATATCAGGCTTAAATAGTAGATGGGTGTCTTTATCAAATGCGTTTAATCCGGATGGTTCAGTTATCGGAGTATATCCTTATTTATGGATAAATCAGGGTAGCACAGCTAACCGAAGAAGGTACTGTAAGATGAAAGTAGAAGTTCCTAAGTCCGAAACAAGCGGTTATGCTCCTTCTCCTGGAATATTGTCCGTAGGGTATTCCAATACAAACAACAATGACTACATTTATCAAAGGACAATAGAGGTAACACCTGAGATATGGGAAAAGAATAACGGTGTTATGGAATTTTACTTTGACCCGCCTTCTGTACCTATGCAATATTGGAGTATTTCGGTTATACAGAATAATGGAAATACAAATGTACATGTAGGGGAATTAACTTTATATGAAGATGTAAATAATAGATAGAATCGCTGAAAGTAAGCACTTTGAAGTGGTATTTTGAGAAGAATTTTATCTATATAATATACAAAACTACCAAACTATTTTTTATGACAGACTTATTATCTACTTATCTCGAACCTTTCTTAATGTTCGTTACGGGGGGCGGACTGGCAAGCCTGATTTCTATCAAGTACACCCGCAAAACGGCTCAGGCCGATGCTATGAAAGCAGTTCAGGATGTATATCAGGAAACTATACGCGACCTTAGGGCGGATAAGGAGGAAATGAAGCTTGAAATAGCCGAGCTCAAAAAAGAAGTACACAAGAATTCGGAGGATATCAAAACCCTTCAATTATACAAATGTGTGGTAATGGATTGTAAACTCCGTAAAAGAGACTGAACCATGATTTCCGACCAGCAACTGAAATGTATTTACCCGCGCTCCTCCGTGCAAAACAGGAACAAATACCTTCCCTTTATCAATCAATATTCCGGTTTGTACGGTGTAGACACTTACGAACGCATGTGCGCTTTCCTGGCTCAGGTGGGCCACGAAAGCGGACAGCTGCGCTATGTGGAAGAACTGGCTTCGGGCGAGGCATACGAAGGACGTAAAGACCTGGGCAATGTCCGTACAGGCGATGGCCTCCGTTACAAAGGGCGCGGGCTGATACAGATCACAGGCCGAGAGAATTATACCAAACTCGAAAAAGAGTGGGGGATAGACTTACTGAACAATCCCCGATTGCTGTGCGAGCCCGAATATGCTGTCCTGTCTGCTTACTGGTATTGGAAAGACCGCCGGCTCAACCGGTATGCGACATTAGACGAATCTGATTTCAGGAAACTGACTAAACTTATAAATGGGGGATACAATGGCTATGCAGACAGGCTTGCCATCTGGAACCGCGCCAAAGAAGAATTAATGAATAATCAATTTTGAAAACAGGATGAAAAAGAAACATACCGGCTCCGCTTTATTATTTATTCTTATATACAGTCTTTTGGCTTTAACATTCGCCTCGTGTAAAACACAGACCGTATATGTCCCGGTCGAAACGATAAAAACAGAATATAAAGACCGCATACAAAAGGATTCGGTACATCTGTACGACTCCATTTTTGTAGACCGTTTTTTTAGAGGAGATACAGTCTTTCTAACCAAAGAGAAATACAAATACTTATATCGCGACAAGCTGGTCCGGGATTCTGTATTTATAACCGATTCCATACAAGTCCCCTATCCGGTAAAAGGAGATACGCAATACGTAAACCGGCTGCGTTGGTGGCAGACACTGCTGATGATTCTGGGAGCGGTTGGATTAGGACTGCTGCTTTACAAAATATACTCATTTTTCAAGTTCTCATAGTATAGATTTTATTCATTCGTGGAGCGTAGTATCGTGAGATACTGCGCTTTTTTGTACACTTAGATTCTTCAATAAAACAGCCGCCTTACTCTTAAAATGGTAAAACGGCTGTTTATTTTTATTTTTGTAAAGATGCCCCGGAAGTATTAATTAGATCCGTAAAGGTAATAATACTCGATAGGTATACCCTGCTCTCTTGCTTCTTTAGTTGACAATTCGGGCGCTCTTGTCCCGGCGGGCATTACATACAATATCTTACGGCTTTTTATTTTTGCCTTACCATTACCATCGGCCGATCCCAGCGGTATCATATTATATGCCTGCCCGTTGCTTTTACGGATGGTCTGGCGTTGATCGGGCGGAAGCTGTGATATCAGTTCTCCCATCAGCCTGTCTATGCTTTCGAGGGCGGCGGCATTGGTAGACATAGACGATGAGGTGCTGGGCGGCCTTTCTGCCGAAAGAGCGTCCTCCACAGGTTTTTCGGCTTCGGCAATTACTTGTTCTCTGTCAGGCATTTCATATACCACCTGTGTATCGCCCGAGAGGCTCCTGAATTCAAATTGTACACGGGCTGAATCATTCTTTGCGGATTGCTGCGCAAAGAGGGAGGCTGAAGCAAACAACAGTCCTAATAGTAGTAAATTTTTCATGTTTCTGTTTTTATTAATTTAGTTAGACATCTTGCAAAGAATGGAATAGTGCTTATATTATTATTTTAAGTTTCGAGAGAAATAAATGGTCCGTATCTGCTTGTATCTGTCAATTTCCCAGCCCGCAAACCTTAAAAAAATCTATTTTGTTTTGTTTATGTAACTATTTGTCCGGCATGCCAGCCGTTATATATCCGGTGCGAGCATAAGACAAAAGACGTTTTTATCTTTGTATTCTTTTCTTTAAATTATTTACTAACCTATTAACAATTAAAAGCTAAAAAAGATCACGCAATACCACTATATTAGAAATGCCGTGTATGAATCTTTCAGATGGGATGTGTTTTCATTTCTTATCATAAACCTGCATTTTATTATCGTACAATACCATTGTGTCTATATGAGTGTGCACAACACAAATTTAGTAAAAAAATATTAACATGCAAGTTTTCAGAAGTTTATTTAAGTCGTCCGTCTGCTTTTTTTCGTTCGGTGTAGAAACGTCTACACGAAAAGGATGAGTGATTTTTTTCATCCGGTCAAAATATAATAAA
>DQAM01000397.1 GCA_003523545.1 Dysgonomonas sp. | reverse complement strand
GCTAAAGTATATATTTAAAACTATAAAAGCAATAAAAGACATATCGATATCTTTTTATTTCCTTATATTTTGTCTTTTGATAACAAATAAAAATATTTATTTATTATGTAATTATAACAGATTTTTTAATTGAAAGTTTAAAAAAAATCTCCCCGGTGCAACCAAACACGACTTGTATAACGTCTAAAAGTAAAACCAGTATTATTAATTACAAAAATATGAATTATGGATAATCACGGCGCATTTATTGTGATAGCTATTATTGCAATACCATTTATTTTCACTCTAATAGTTGTATGGACAAAAAGCCTGGAAAGACGAAAGAATAATGAGCTTATGGCTGAATTATATAAGAAATCGCTCGAACATGGGCAACCTGCACCTTCACTCGATCTATTCCAGCCTAAAAACAAAAACAATTCGTTAAGAACCGGCATTTTACTAATATTTATCGGGATAGGCATATCTACATTTATGGTTATTGTCAGCAGTGGTGAGAATATTCTCCATGGCATTGCAACGGGGCTAGTACCCTTTTTTCTGGGTATAGGTTTTCTAGTGATACATTTCATTTGGAAGAAAAAAAACTATACAGATGAAGAATGACACATGGCTTATATCCCGTGTAATTCTTAAAGGTGACAAAAAGGCCTTTAACCGATTGGTGGAGCTTTATCAATCACCTGTAAGAAGGTTCTTTCTGCATCTTACCGACGGAAATGAGGAATTAGGTAAAGACCTTGCTCAGGAGACTTTCATAAAAGCATGGCTTAATATAGCATCGTTCCGTGCCGCTTCCAGTTTTTCCACGTGGCTTTTTCGCATAGCGTACAATTGTTTTTACGACCACACGAGAAGCACAAAACAGATTTACAATGTAGAAATTGAAGATATTAAGAACAATGCATCGGATGAAATACCTTACAAAGACTTTGATATGGATTTCAATGAAGCTTTGAAGATATTGAAAGAAGACGAACGTACAGTAATGCTGTTATTCTATATGGAAGATTTATCCGTGAAAGAAATTGCAAAAATCATGTCATGCCCTGTGGGAACAATAAAATCTCATTTGTTCAGAGGCAAGAAAAAACTCACTGATTATGTGGCTCAGTCAGGTTATGATACTCAAAATATAAACAAAAAATAATTTAGAAAAAGATGTCTGAAGATAAAGAACTCAACAATTTCTTTAAATCGCATAAAAAAGAAATCAATGATAACAATTTTTCCAGAGAAGTTATGGAAAAACTGCCCCGGCGTACAGGTATGCTACCCTACCTTATCATCGCCTTTTGTGCTGCTATAGGATTGTATATGACAATAAGCATTGCAAGCATTTCTTTACTGATGGATGAAATGAATGCCCTGGTTATTTCAGTAAGCAGAATGCAGATACCGTCTACCGCCTCAATAATTACTTATCTTAGCATTCTAATAACTTTGGGAACATTGAGTTTTGCGATTTACAGGGTGGATACCGAATAAACTGATTATTCACAAAACTGATTTGGGGTGAAAATAAAATAAGGCACTTTTCTCAAAAAAGTGCCTTACAATTATATTGATTTTTATAGTAATCTTAGAACAGAGACCAGGAAACAGTTAATCCCGCCATAACAATCGCTACCATACTCATCAGTTTGATAAGGATGTTTAAGCTGGGGCCTGAAGTGTCTTTGAAAGGATCACCCACTGTATCGCCTACTACTGTAGCCTTATGAGTTTCACTACCTTTTCCGCCCAGGTTTCCTTCTTCCACATATTTTTTAGCATTATCCCATGCACCTCCAGAGTTAGCCATGAATACTGCCAGAACAAATCCTGAACTCAATCCTCCGATAAGCAAGCCGACTACGCCGGGAACACCGAATATAAGCCCGGTAACGATCGGAGCAATAATTGCAAGTACAGAAGGAAGCACCATTTCATGCTGGGCACCTTTCGTAGAGATTTCAACACAACGTGCATAATCAGGCTCCGCTTCTCCTGTCATGATACCTTTGATTTCACGGAACTGACGCCGCACTTCTTCAACCATCTTGGCAGCGGCGCGCCCCACCGCATTCATCGTGAGTCCGCAGAACATAAATGCCATCATGGCACCGATAAATATACCGACTAATACCTTCGGATTCATCAATGTTACTTCATAATAATACATGAAATCTCCGAAAGTAGCTTCGGTCAATTTGATAACTCTTCCATCTGCAAAATTGAGGGCAGTTTCGCCTAATCTGACTAATCCTATTTTCAATTCTTCTATATATGAAGCCAGCAGCGCCAATCCTGTAAGAGCGGCCGAACCGATAGCAAATCCTTTTCCGGTAGCTGCTGTTGTATTTCCTAATGAGTCGAGAGCATCTGTACGTTTCCTGACTTCCGGTCCGAGACCCGACATTTCTGCGTTACCTCCTGCGTTATCGGCTATAGGTCCGTAAGCATCCGTAGCCAATGTTATACCTAGTGTGGAAAGCATTCCCACGGCGGCAATACCGATACCGTAAAGTCCCATTCCGAGATTACTGAAATCAAATCCTGAAGCAAACAGGAAAGAGCAGATAATACCTACAACTACTGCTATAACGGGAACAGAAGTAGATAACATACCTAAACCAAGTCCGGAAATAATCACGGTTGCAGGGCCTGTTTCTCCCGCTTCTGCAACGTTCCGCGTAGGCTTATAGGATTGAGAAGTGAAGTACTCGGTAGACTGGCCTATGACAATACCGACCAGAAGTCCTATTACAACTGCACATCCTATCCACATCCAGTTTTCCATTCCAAGTAAATACAATATACCGAATGTGGCGGCGGCTATAAGCAGCGAACTTATATTCGTTCCACGTCCTAAAGCTCCTAAAAGCTGTTTAATATCTGCATTTTCATTTGTCCTGACCAAAAATATACCTATTATAGATAAGAAAATACCTACAGCAGCAATCAGCATAGGTGCTACGACCGCTTTATATTGCAATTCGACATTTCCTGTGGATACGAATGCAGCAGCACCAAGAGCGGCAGTTGCCAGTATCGAACCGCAATACGATTCGTAAAGGTCTGCTCCCATACCAGCTACGTCACCGACATTATCACCAACATTATCTGCAATAGTTGCCGGATTTCTAGGATCATCTTCGGGTATGCCTGCTTCTACTTTACCTACCAGGTCAGCGCCCACATCAGCAGCCTTCGTATAAATACCTCCTCCAACACGGGCAAAACGCGCCTGTGTGGAAGCCCCCATACCAAATGTAAGCATCG
>DQAM01000394.1 GCA_003523545.1 Dysgonomonas sp. | reverse complement strand
TTCCGATCTGGGTTTACTCCCAACTTCTGGAAAAGGAAATTGACAACATTTTCTCCTGTAAGAATTACTCCCATTAATAAATGGGACGGTTCGATAGATTGTTGCCCTTTTTCTTTTACTACTTCGATAGCCTTTTGAACAGCTTCTTGTGATTTAATAGTAAAATTGTTGAAATTCATATATTTAAGTTTTATTATTTACAATTTGTTTTTACATCTTAATGCTTCAAATTATTTGCCAGAGATATAAATGTGACAAATTGTCAGTGCTTCTCTTTTATAAGATTTTGATATGAAATCTGTGTTATAATTGGAACAGTCGCTGTAAAAATATGTTTTGTATTTATCTTAAAATTAACAGTTATAATAAGTGAAAATATCATTCGTTATTTTACGAATTAAAAATCTATTCGTATATTTGCGAACAATATAAATAAATGATATGTCAAAGAAAGAACTAACAGCCGAACAGGAACAGCTTGCACGTTATGCTAAAGCATTGGGGCATCCTATCCGTATAGCTATATTGGAAATGCTTGCCAATCAATCCTGTTGTTATCACGGTGACATGTCGGAAGTATTGCCAATTGCAAAAAGTACATTGTCACAACATTTGAATGAACTTAAAGATGCAGGCTTAATACAGGGAACAATAAAACTACCTACTGTGAAATACTGTATTAATAACGAGAATTGGGAAATGGCAAAAAGTTTATTTTCTTCTTTTTTCGTTACTATCAGCACTGAAGAAGATTGCAATAAATAAAAAATTTATCCATCACGTTCGTATTTGTACGAATAGAAAATAATATATGTATATGAAAACAAGTGAAGAAAAAAAAGCTTTGGTAAAACAACAATACAGCGAACTGGCATTAAACGCCGATGAATTGAAAGGTAAATGTTGTTGTGGTACAAAACCGATGTCTCCATCGAAGAAAGTATTTACCATTATGAGTGAAGATTACTCCAAATTGAAAGGCTATGAAGCGGATGCGGATTTGGGTGTCGGTTGCGGACTTCCAACCGAATATGCCGGAATAAAAGAAGGTGATATAGTTATAGATTTAGGTTCGGGTGCAGGAAACGACGCTTTTATAGCAAGAGCCGAAGTAGGAGAATCAGGAAAAGTTATCGGAATCGACTTTTCACCGCAAATGATAGAAAAAGCTCGTAAAAATGCAACAAAGCGGGGTTATACAAACGTCCAATTTATTGAAGGAGATATTGAGGAAATGCCTGTATCTGATAATACGGCGGACGTAGTTGTCAGTAATTGCGTGTTGAACTTGCTTCCCGAGAAAGATAAAATTTTTAAAGAGATATACCGTGTGTTAAAGCATGGAGGGCATTTCTGTATATCCGATGTCGTTTTGAACGGAGTTTTCCCGAAAGAATTTACCGATAATGCTTCGATGTATGCAGGCTGTATTGCGAGCGCTATTCAGAAAGAAGAATATCTGGCGGAAATAGAAAAAGCCAATTTCGAAGATGTAAAGATTGAAAGGATAAAAACAGTCTTAATTCCCGATGATGTGTTGAATGAGCATCTGGATACTGAAACAATCGAAAAGTACAAAGCAGGGAATGTCGGTATTTACTCTATAACGGTTACAGGAAGACGACCCTAATCTAAAAATAATAAAGTGCCTACTTTTAGGCACTTTATATATTTTATCTGAATTTATTCCTCATCATATTTCTGAAAAAGAAAATCGTTATAGGGATATCTTTCGATATGTATTTCCTTTACTTTCTCATAAAGCATGTTTTTCAGTTCATCGATATTTGTTTTATTTTTAGCCGAAATGAAAACACAGTTATTTTTCATTTTAGCCATCCAAGTTTTGCGAAGGTCTTCCAAAGATAAATTCTCGCGTCGGATAGGAGAGAGGTCGTCTTCATCTTTCTTTACATAACTGAAAGCATCTATTTTGTTAAAAACGATAATAGTAGGTTTCTCTTCTTTATCTATCTCCATCAAAGTTTTTTCGACCACTTCGATTTGCTCTTCAAAATTAGGATGTGAAATATCTACCACGTGAACCAATAAATCTGCTTCCCGTACTTCATCCAAAGTAGATTTAAAAGATTCAACCAAATGAGTAGGCAATTTACGGATAAATCCTACCGTATCGGATAACAGGAAAGGTAGATTATCAATGATAACTTTTCGAACAGTCGTATCGAGAGTCGCAAAAAGTTTATTTTCAGCAAATACATCCGATTTACTCAGTAAGTTCATCAAAGTAGATTTCCCTACGTTGGTATAACCCACCAAAGCAACCCGAACCATTTTACCACGATTTTTACGCTGAACGGTCATCTGCTTATCTATGGTCTTAAGCTCCTCTTTTAATTCCGCTATTTTGATTTTCACAATACGGCGGTCACTCTCCAACTGGGTTTCACCGACACCACGCATCATAACGCCCCCTCCACGTTGCCTGTCCAAGTGGCTCCACATACGTGTCAAACGAGGTAACAGATATTGATATTGAGCCAGTTCGACCTGCGTTTTAGCATAAGCTGTCTGAGCGCGCATGGCAAAAATATCGAGGATAAGGCTAGTCCTATCGAGAATTTTTACGCCTAATTCTTTTTCAATATTTCGTATTTGTTTGGCGGTAAGTTCATCATCAAAAATTACAACACCGATATCGTTTTCATCCATGTATTGTCTTATTTCGGCAAGTTTCCCCGAGTTGACAAAAGTGGCTGGATTGGGATGGTCGATTTTCTGAGTAAAATGTTTAACAGGGACAATACCTGCTGTCTCGGCAAGAAAGTCCAACTCGTCGAGGTATTCTTTTACTTGTTCTTCCGTCTGGAATTGCGTTATAACTCCGACAAGAACAGCTTGTTCGTTTTTTACTTCTGATATTATAAAATCTTTCATTCAATAGTGTTTGCAATTGGAATGCAAATTTAAATTAATTATGCAAACCCAAAAATTGCTCATTTAAATTATTTAAATTCCGTCACTTCATCCACGGAGAAGCGTATCGAGTCATGGGCTTCTTCATCCGCTTTTCCTATCGATAACAGGATTACAGGCAGATAACGTTTGGTGTCCATGCCCACAGCTTTCGCGAATTCATCCCTAACATATCCGCCAATAGGGTTAGTGTCGTAACCGTAATTCTTTGCGGAAAGCATTATTTGCATAGCTACGAATCCACAATCTAGCATAATAGCATTGCTTAGTCTTTCAGGAGTATATGAAGCACTGTAATTAGTTATCATCTCCACCATGGCATCTTTTTTCTGCTGAGGGAGAAGATTATGTTCGACTGCTGAACTGTATATTTTTTCTGTATTGGAGAAGCATTGTAAGTCGCCGAACACCGCAATTATAGCAGAGCATGTCTGCCATTGCAATTCGTTAAACATCATATACGGTTTGATTTTTTCCTTACCTTCCGTAGTATCTATCACCACAAACCGCCACGGCTGAAGGTTCAACGAAGACGGAGCCGTCATAGCATCCTTCAGAATATTCTTCATTTCCTCACGGCTGATTTTTACAGATGTATCATATTTCCTGATGGTGCTTCTTTTCAGCATCACTTCGTTTGCAGGGTTTACTATATTTTTTATTTCCATTGTTTTATGTTTTTTGAGTTTGAGTCCAAAGGTAAAGAAAAATAATCTGCAAGTGATTTATCGCTAAATAAATCTTACCTTAGATTCTGAAATTTTTATAAAGATGACTCGGAATAATAATGAATATAAAACCAATACGAATGCCGTATTGTTCGTTATCTGTCTTTCTTCTTCTCTTGTCCCTTTTATGGGGTCGGCTCTGAATCTGGCATTACCTTTCATAAATAGCGACTTTTCTATCAGTGCTTCTCTTTCGGGATGGATACCTACCAGTTATATGCTTTCAACTGCTATTTTTCA
This sequence comes from Dysgonomonas sp., assembly GCA_003523545.1. Classification (GTDB taxonomy): domain Bacteria; phylum Bacteroidota; class Bacteroidia; order Bacteroidales; family Dysgonomonadaceae; genus Dysgonomonas_A. The sequence goes on along the minus strand of DQAM01000394.1, from coordinate 484 downwards.
GATACCTTGTGCGAAACTGGCGGATATGGTAGGTAGGCGTAAAGTATTTATCTGGGGACTGATTCTCTTTATTTTGTTTTCGATATTAAGTGGAATTGCATTTTCTGCCGAGAGCCTGATAATCTATCGTTTTTTGAGTGGAATAGGGAGTGCGATGATGTTCAGTACAAGTGTAGCCATATTGATTTCTGCCATTCCTTTGGAAAAAAGAGGGCAGGCGTTGGGAATAAATGCTGCTTTTGTATACATTTCACTTTCTGCAGGTCCATTCTTAGGAGGGATATTGACACAATATTGGGGCTGGCACAGTATATTTTTTGTGTCGGCGACAGTAGCGGCAATAGTTTTGGCAGGCACTTTTCTGGTAATTAAAGAAGACTGGAAGGAAGGAAAACAAAAATTCGACGTTGTCGGCTCAACATTATACGCTCTGGCATTGTCGGCTATCATATATGGATTTTCCATACTTCCTGTCTGGTATGGA
>DQAM01000534.1 GCA_003523545.1 Dysgonomonas sp. | reverse complement strand
AAAAAGAGGCAAAAAATAGTATAATAAGTAAATTTATTTTCATATTAGTTAAGATTCTATTTAGTAAATATCCTATATATAGATATATATATATAGATAGATATATAGATTGACCAAATATTGTGCCGAAGGTTTAATATGGCAAGGTATTTTGAAAAAATTATAAATCCTCTCCTAAAGCCTCAGGCAAAGAGAAAATCCTTTCCATCAACTGCCATTTTTCGTCCGATCTTTTACCTGCATCCGCATCCTGGAATTGCGCGACAAAGTCTTCCCATTCCGCTTGCCTTTCGAAGGTGGCCAGCTTGCCGAACGCCTCATCCCAATTGAAATCGACGGGTGTGGTGAGTATCATAACTGCGGTATTTCCGAGCAGGTAAAGTTCCATATCCAGGATTCCCGCTTTTCGTATGCCTTGGGGAATTTCCTTCCAGATATTCTGGCTGTTGTGCCAGCGTTTGTATTCTTCAATTTTGCCTTCTCCCAATTTTAGGTTGAGCACCTGGCAATACCGTTTTACCGGATGAGGATAAGGTTGTTTGAGGTAACCTGTTTTCAGATTTTCCATAGTACTTATATTGAATTTAATTTTTGCTCCAGGCTGTATTCATCGGCAATCATTACATCACGCGGCTTGCTTCCCTGCGAGGGGCCGACTATTCCGGCGGCTTCCAGCTGGTCCATCAATCGTCCCGCCCGGTTGTAGCCGATTGAAAATTTGCGCTGTATAAGAGATGTTGAGCCTTGCTGATGTACCACAATCAGACGGGCGGCCTCTTCGAATAGAGGATCTTTGTCGCTCAGGTCCACAGCTCCGACTTTATCTTCACCTGCATCTCCCACATATTCGGGCAGGGCGAAAGCTTCGGCATATCCCTGCTGGGTACTGATGTACTGGGTTATTCCTTCTACTTCGGGTGTATCTACAAATGCACATTGAATGCGTACTAAATCGCTTCCCTGTGAAAACAGCATATCGCCCCGTCCTATGAGCTGGTTGGCTCCAGACATGTCCAGAATAGTACGCGAGTCGATCTGTGAGGTTACACGGAAAGCCATCCGGGCAGGGAAGTTGGCTTTGATAGTACCCGTAATGATATTTGTAGTAGGACGCTGGGTAGCTATTATCATGTGCATACCTACAGCACGGGCTTTCTGCGCAATGCGGGCAATAGGCATCTCTATTTCTTTCCCGGCAGTCATTATCAGGTCGCCGAACTCGTCGATAATGACCACGATATAAGGCAGGAAGCGGTGTCCTTTCAACGGGTTCAGCCTGCGCTTCCTGAACTTTTCATTGTATTCCTTTATATTTCTTACACTGGCTGCCATCAACAATTCGTACCTGTCGTCCATTTCTTTGGTCAGGGAATTCAGGGTTTGAGTTACTTTGGTCACATCCGTGATAATGGCTTTTTCGGCATCGGGCAGTTTTGCCAGATAATGTTTTTCTATGACTGAATAAATGTTGAACTCTACCATCTTCGGGTCTACCAGTACCATCTTCATCTCGGCAGGATGCTTTTTGTAAAGCAATGAGGTTATAATGGCATTAAGCCCTACCGATTTACCTTGTCCGGTTGCCCCCGCCACCAATAAGTGCGGCATCTTGCAGAGGTCGAACATGAAAATCTCGTTAGTAATGGTTTTACCCAAAGCCACGGGCAAGTCATAACTGCACTCCTGGAAACGGGCGGATGCTATAACCGACTGCATGGATACGATTTGCGGGTCTTTGTTGGGAACTTCTATTCCGATAGTTCCTTTTCCAGGCATGGGGGCGATGATACGGATACCCAATGCGGAAAGGCTCAGGGCGATATCGTCTTCCAGATTACGTATCTTGGATATCCTCACACCTGCCTGCGGTACAATCTCGTAAAGAGTAATTGTCGGGCCTACAGTTGCTTTTATGGATGTTATTTCTATGCCGTAATTGCGAAGGGTAGTTATAATCTTTTCCTTATTGGCTTTCTGTTCTTCCATGTCTACTCCTTTACCTGTCGAGTCGTAAACCCGGAGTAATTCGGTAGATGGGAACTGGAAATGAGAAAGGTCTTTTGTAGGGTCGTATTCTTCCATTTCTTCGCCTTCTCCCGGAAGAGTATCTTCTACAAGATTGGAAGCAGGTTCTTCTTTTTTTAGTTGGGCAGCCAGTGGAGGAATATGATTAGTTTCCTTCGGTTTGTATGCTTCACTGTCTCCCACCGGTACGACGATCTCAAAATCGTCGTCAATCTGGACATTTGATGTTTTAATGGGCTTTTCCTTCAGCTTAACTGGATTTACCGTTTTCGGACTTTTAACTGTTTCTTCAGCTGTATTGATATCTTCTTCGTCTTCCTCTGTTTCTCCGTTTGACCTTAGACGGAACAGTCTTACAGTACGGTCGGTAAAGGCATGAAAACCTATCTTTATCCGTTCTATAATACCCGGTTTTTCTTCTTCAATAGGTTCTATGTAGCCGGGTACCATATTTTTTTTGTTTGATATTCCGAATATTTTCCTGAAAAAGCCAACCGATGCTTTCTTCGTTATTACTATAAAAATAGCGGAAAGCAGGAGTATAACGAGGAACATGCCCACTCTTCCCAGTGTATTTACCAGCAGACGGCTTATTTCTTCGCCGTGTGCTCCCCCCCAGCGGACAAAATTGTTTGTATCCTCAAAAATATAAAGCTGGAGGAATGAACCGGTGATAGATCCCCAGATCAGGACAAAAGCACATAAAAGGAATGAACGGATAATGGATACCCGCATGACGCCCATCAGGCGGATTCCGATGATAAATAAGAATACCGGTACCACAAATGAAAATACCCCGTAATATCCGTTGATCAGCGCTTGAGCAACGAATGCTCCGCCTACTCCTGTCCAGTTCTCTATTTCCTGTTTGTGGGTAATCAGGTCCAGGAAATATTTGTTCATTACTTTGCTTTGGTCGGCAGCTCCCGTGAAGAAAAACGAAAGCATCCCGCTTATAATGT
>DQAM01000227.1 GCA_003523545.1 Dysgonomonas sp. | reverse complement strand
AAGGATTGCCTCAAACATCAGATGATGACAGGCGGTATATTACCTTGTCAGGGAATAAAGGCGACGACCTTTGCAATAAAAATATTGCACTTAGTAAAGGCTGGAGTTTCAGGTAATGTTTTTATTAGATGTGAGTTTATGCAACTTGATTTATCACCCATACCCTTAAAAGATATTTGAAAAAAAATCTGTACTAAAAGTTATTTTAATTCTGCTTTTGTCATTGCCTCGCATACGCTTCGGCGAACGTCGTTTCTGAATGTTAGTGAAGATCCGTTTTAGGCAAAAGGGATCCTTCGTTAAACTAAGGATGACAAGGAAAATTACTCTTGGTACAGCCTTATCTGAAGGAGGTATCTTATATTTTCCGGGTTATTACATAGGTAATCCTTCCGATTGTTTCCGGGTTTTAGAAATAACTTTTTCCAAAACATATTTTATCGAGGATTGGTCTGCAGCCGGTAATGCCACTGACTCTCTCTTTACTTCGAGTACATATTCATATCCGGGTTCGTAATTAAATCCTTCGATATCCGAATACCAGAATTCCCATTGATCAGAGCCTTCTGCTTTTATCCACAGACATTTTTGTGGAACTACACCGACGCATGCTCCATAGTCAGAAGCCACTGTTAATCTCTCGACGTTTTTGTTGTTGGTACATGAGCCTAAGAATAGGATGATACCCAGTAATGCTAAAATAGATTTGTGCATAATGTATGTTATTATAGTTTTTTATTTCCCTTACAAACAATTTTTATCATAATAAAGTTTTAAAAAAAACCTCAGATTATAAAATTAAGCTGAGGTTTTTGTGGATATATGACTTTTATTTTATGAGTTATTTCATCATATTTTTGAGAAGGGAGGGAATATCCGACGGTTCTTTTGCGACTTTTATTCCAGCTGCTTCCATTGCTGCAATTTTATCGGCGGCCGTTCCCGACGAGCCCGAAATAATTGCCCCTGCATGCCCCATTTGTTTACCCGGAGGTGCGAATTGTCCGGCAATAAAACCTACAACAGGTTTTGTTACGTGATTTTTAATATATGCGGCAGCCTGTTCTTCAGCGTTTCCGCCTATTTCACCGATCATGACTATTCCTTCGGTTGCAGGATCATTTTGCAGCATTTCCAACAATTCCCTGAAATACAATCCTGTGACGGGATCGCCTCCCATGCCTATAGCAGATGATTGTCCCATACCGTTGGCTGTAAGATGATATACAACCTCGTAAGTAAGTGTTCCGCTCCGGCTGATTACACCGATATTTCCTTCCTTGAATATTTGTGCGGGCAAGATGCCTGCAAGAGATTTACCCGGAGATACCAGTCCCGGGCAATTCGGGCCGATAAGCATGGCGCCTCTTTCCTGTGCAAAACGATGAGCCTTTATGACATCCAGTGTCGGTATTCCTTCCGATATGCATATAATAAGTTTGATGCCTGCATCGGCGGCCTCCATAATAGCATCGGCAGCGAATTTTGCAGGAACGAATATAATGGATGTATCGGCATCGGTTTGATTTACGGCATCGTACATAGTGTCAAAAACCGGGATTCCCAAAACATCAGTACCTCCTTTTCCGGGAGAAGTACCACCTACAATATTGGTTCCGTATTCCTTCATTTTTTCTGTATGGAAACGTCCGTCACGGCCTGTTATTCCTTGTACAAGTAAACGTGTTGATTTATCTATTAATATACTCATGGCTTTTCAATTTTCTGTTAAATGGATTTGATATAGCTCGGCTTTTTTTATTGGCTATCAACCGCTAAACGAACAGCGTCGCCCATAGTTTCGGCAACTTTGAATCTCGATCCTTTAAGCAAAGCGCGTCCTTCTTCTTCATTGGTGCCGGTAAGACGTACGATGACCGGAATATCGGTCTTAATTTCTTCGAAAGCTTTGAGCAGTCCTACGGCTACATCGTCGCAGCGGGTAATTCCCCCGAATATATTAATCAATACAACTTTTAAATTAGGATGCTTGAGAAGAAGGGACATAGCTTCAATAACCTTCTGAGGATTGGAACTGCCTCCTATATCCAGGAAATTAGCCGGATTGCCTCCGTATAATTTTATCATATCCATAGTAGCCATGGCAAGCCCCGCGCCGTTTACCATGCAGCCGATCTCCCCGTCAAGATGGACATAGCTAAAACCTTTGTCTTTAGCGTCTGCTTCTATTCTTTCCTCGGTCGTAGGCTCGAAAAGATCGAGTATATCCGGCTGACGGTATAATGCATTGTCGTCGAAAGTCATTTTGGCATCTACCGCTATCAGTTTTTCCCGGTCTGTAATTACCAGCGGGTTTATCTCCGTAAGAGAAGCATCTGTATTGATAAATAATCTGTACAGGTTTTGAAGGATGGGTACAAATTGGTTTATATATTCTATTTTATCAAATAATACAAAAGCGAATTTTCGTGCCAGATAGTCAGGTATCCCGATAAAAGGATCGATGCTGAAACGGTGGATTTTTTCGGGAGTCTTTGCTGCTACTTCTTCTATATCCATTCCTCCTTCGGCACTCATTATGAGTATTACCGATTTAGAATTGCGGTCGATCACAAAACTTATATAGAATTCGGCAGTAATATTAACAGCTTCGGTGATGATGATTTTATTTACAGTATAATCTTTAATCTTCATCCCAAGTATGTTATAAGCATGGCTGACTGCTTCGTCATCGCTTTTAGCAAGCTTTATTCCTCCGGCTTTTCCCCGTCCTCCGGTCAGAACCTGGGCTTTAACCACTACTTCTTCTTTGCCCAGCATATTGTATGCTATAGCGGCATCTTCGGCAACAGTGCATAGTATTTGTCTCTGAATGGGGATTCCGTAAGTGGAAAAAAGTTCTTTTGCCTGATATTCGTGTATCTTCATAAGTAAAATTTTAATTAGTGAATATTAGGTGTTAACAATGAATGTGTCTATAAAGATAGGAATACCCTGTAAATGAAGGCTAATTTTCTGATAATTTTTTCTTATCGAGGGATAGAGTTTTTATATCATATCTCAGGATTTCGTATATCATCAACAAACATCCTGACTTTATCTTCGGGGGTTGCCCACGATGTAATCAGGCGTATGGCTGCGTTTTGTCTATCGACCTGTTCCCATACATAAAAATCATATTTTTGGGAAAGCTTTTCGATAAGTTTATACGGTAATATGGGGAAAATCTGATTGGTATCCGATTCGGTAAGGAAAGAATATCCTTTCTTTTTGATGGCATCGCTTATGCACATGGCCATAGTATTGGCATGTCTGGCGAGTTCGAATATAAGCCCGTCTTTCAGAAGCGAAAGGAACTGGATTCCCAATACCCTTCCTTTAGCCATCATTGCTCCGCGCTGCTTAATGTGGTATGCAAAATCGGTCTTCAGAACATCGTTTGTTATCACTATAGCTTCACCTAGAAGTGCACCGCATTTGGTTCCTCCTATATAAAATACATCGGTCAATACGGCAATATCTTTCAATGTCATATCGTTCGAATCGGCGGTAAGCGCTGAAGGAAGCCTTGCTCCATCCATAAAGAGAATGAGGTTTGCCGATTTACAGAAACCGGACAGTTCCGTTAATTCTTTTTTATTATAAATTGTGCCGATTTCTGTCGAATTAGAAATATAAACGACACGGGGGCGTACAGTATGATACAAGGGAAATTTATCCAGAAAGGGTTTTATATCCT
>DQAM01000220.1 GCA_003523545.1 Dysgonomonas sp. | reverse complement strand
GACGTTGCACCTCTGCCCCTGCCGAAGATGAAATAGCCATCGGAAGGAAGCCGAGCGCCGCAGCCGCGGCAGTCAGAGTAACAGGACGAAGCCTGTCGGTAGTCCCTTTCAGAATTAGTTCATCTACGTTCTTCATACCCCTGTGTTTTAATTCTTTCAGATGCTCTACCAATACGATTCCGTTCAGTACGGCAATCCCAAACAGAGCAATAAAACCTACCCCTGCGGAAATACTGAAAGGCATTCCCCTCATCCAAAGCAACAATACTCCCCCCACAGCCGAAAGAGGTATGGCAGTAAAGACCAATAAAGTTTCCCTTATCGAACCGAAAGCGAAATACAGAAGAATGAAAATGAGGCATAAAGCCACAGGAACAGCTATCATCAGACGATTTTTAGCATTCTGCAAGTTCTCGAACTGTCCGCCATAAGTCACATAATATCCCGCAGGCAGGTTGATTTTTTCATTTATAATAGTCGAAACATCTTTTACCACACTTTCCATATCACGGTTACGCACATTCACACCGATTACGACACGGCGTTTGGTGTCGTCACGGGAGATTTTTGCAGGACCTTCGGTATATTCCACTTTTGCCAATTCCCGTAAAGGAATTTGCCCGCCATTCGGAAGCGGTACATACAGATTGCGTAAATCGTCGATATCGTTCCGAAGATTTTCTTCCAGACGTATTACCAAGTCGAAACGGCGTTCTCCTTCAAATACATTTCCTACGGTTGTTCCCGCGAAAGACAGTGCGACGATATCGTTTATATCCGATATATTCAGCCCATATTGCGCAATACGTGTGCGGTTATATTCAACAGTCATCTGCGGAAGTCCATCTATTTTTTCCACGATAATATCGGCAGCCCCTTCCACATTGGCGATTGCCCGCTTTATCTGTTCGGCTTTTTCAGCCAAAACGCCTAAATCTTCACCGAAAATCTTTATCGCTACATCGGAACGTGTACCCGAAATCAATTCATTGAAACGCATTTCGATAGGTTGCGTAAATTCGATTTCCATATTAGGAATGGTAGCTTCCAATGCTTCTTTTATCTTATCGGCTAACTCGTCTTTTGAACTTGCCGATACCCATTCGCTTTTCGGTTTTACTTTCACGATGATGTCACTTTCTTCCATCGACATAGGGTCGGTAGGTACTTCAGCAGCACCGATACGGCTGACAATTTGCTCTACTTCAGGGAATTTATCTAATATCGTTTTTTCGATTAATGTAGTTGTCTCAATTGTCTTTGCTAGTGATGTCCCTGTTTTCAGGACAGGTTGAATAACAAAATCACCTTCATCCAACTGCGGAATAAATTCGCCCCCCATTCGGGAGAATATGATTATTGCCAAAACTAGTAATCCGACTGCCCCCGCCAAAGTTTTCTTGGTATGTTTCAATGCCCAAGTGATAACAGGCAGATAGGTACGTGTCAATAAACGCACTAAGCGGACGGTTATTCCGTTTCTCTTTTGTATCTGCGGTTTTATCAGTAAGGATGATGCTACAGGAACATAAGTCAGACACAACAACATGGCTCCGATAAGTGCAAAGCTAAATGTAAGTGCCATTGGGCGGAACATTTTTCCTTCTACTCCCGAAAGTGACAGTATAGGAATAAATACAATGAGTATTATCAACTGTCCGAAAATAGCGGAATTCATCATCGTAGATGAACTGCTCAAAGTTATTTTATCTACCTCTCGTCGTCTGTCTGTCAAGGATAAGCGGGACAATCCCGAAGCATTAGCCGTTATTTGTGCCGAAACGAATTCGACAATGATAACCGCACCGTCTATAATGATACCGAAGTCTATCGCTCCCAAACTCATCAGGTTGGCATCTATACCGAACACTCTCATCAGGGAAATGGCAAACAAAAGCGAAAGCGGTATGACAGACGCAACCACAAGTCCCGAACGCAAGTTCCCGAGCAAAAGCACAACTACAAATATCACAATCAAACATCCTAAGATAAGATTTTCAGCAACCGTGAAAGTGGTTTTAGCAACCAATTCGCTACGCTCCAGAAAGGCGTTGATATATACGCCTTCGGGAAGTGATTTCTGTACTTCCTCTACACGCTCTTTTACAGCATTGATAGTCTCCTTCGAGTCTGCTCCTTTGAGCATCATTATCTGACCGAGTACTTTTTCGCCTTCACCGTTACCAGTTATCGCTCCGAAACGGTTGGCACTTCCAAAACGTACGGTAGCAATATCTTTCACAAGAACAGGGATTCCGTCTATATTCTTGACTACTATACTTTCTATATCTTCGATGGAACTTATTTTGCCTTCACCACGAATGAAATAGCTCTGATTAACCTTTTCGATATATGCGCCACCTGCAATGCTGTTGTTCTTTTCCAAAGCATTTACCAAATCGCCTGTAGTTATATCCATCGCTTTCAGTCGGGATGGATTGATAGCTACCTCGTATTGTTTGAGGTATCCTCCCCACGTGTTGATTTCGACTACTCCGGGGATGCCGGAAAGTTGCCGTTTTACAATCCAGTCCTGTATAGTACGCAGGTCTGCAACGGAGTATCTATCCTTAAATTCGGGTTTTACATCAAGTACATATTGGTATATTTCGCCCAATCCGGTCGATATAGGTCCCATTTCGGGAGAACCGAAGCCTTCTGGAATAACTTCGGATGCGGTTTTTATCTTTTCGGCAATTAATTGACGCGGAAGATAAGTACCCATACTTTCATCGAAAACGATAGTCACCACAGACAATCCGAACTTGGAAACAGAACGTATTTCCTGTACGCCCGGCAGATTAGCCATTTCCATCTCGATAGGATAAGTGATAAACTGTTCGATATCTTCGGTAGAAAGATTAGTCGATGTTGTGATAACCTGTACCTGATTGTTCGTAATATCGGGAACTGCTCCGATTGGTATATGGAATACGGAGTAAATACCATATATAAATATGGCTAACGTGAAAAGCAATATGATGAGCTTGCGGTTGAGACTGAACCGTATAATCTTTTCTAACATCTACCTTTCTTTTTATCTGTTTTTTAATAACAAACAAAAGTAGAGGTATGTTAAAGTAGTTTGCTTAAGATTAGCTTAAGATTGGGGAATTTGAAGTTTGAAAGTGGTTCCGACACCTTCTTTACTGGATATGTCAATACGAATATTTAACAGGGAACAGAACCTTTTTACGATAGGTAGACCTAATCCAAATCCTTTAATATCGGAATGGTCTGTAGAACGGTAAAACTTATCGAAAATCTTTTCCATATCTTTTTCCGATATACCTACGCCGTTGTCTTCTATTTCACAATAGATGACATTGTTTTCTTTACGTGCATTCACTTGTATCTCCCCATCCTGAATAGAATACTTTATTGCGTTAGACAGAATATTACTAATTATTGTTGAGAACAAATAAATGTCAGTTTTAAAATAAACATCATCAAATGGGATATTTGTTTTTATACGTATATTTTTTTCCTGAATATTTTTTGAAAGATATTTCAGCGTATCTTCAATGATATTTTTTATAGAAGCATCTTCAAGATTTAAAGACTGTTTCTGATTTTCGAAGCGAGTGAGTATCAGTAGTTCATCCACAAGATGATTTAGACGGTCGATTTCACGCACACAATATTTTACTTTTTCTTCGTACTCTTCCTGTTGGCGGGGTTTTCGTATCAGTACCTCAAGTGTCCCTTTCAATACAGCCAAAGGTGTGCGGAATTCGTGTGAAGCATAAGAAGTAAAAGACTTTTCCCGTTCTATCGTTTTTTCTATGCGGTCGAGAAGCTGATTGATAGTATCCGAAAGAATATACAATTCGTCTTTGTTATGAGGCAACGGAATACGCTCTGTCAGGTTATCACGTGTGATTTTATTAGATGTATTAATGATGTCATTAATCGGTTTGATACTTCTTCCTGCAATAAAGCGTGCCACGAAAAACAGTATGATAAGAATAACAGGAAAAGTGATTAGCATAATGTGTCTCAACGTTTCCAAAACGACCTCCGAACCTTCACGGGCAACTGCCACTAAAAGATGCCCGACACGCTTTCCGTTTTCATCCAGAATAGGAACCTGCACCTGCCTTATTCGCTTTTCGGCAAGTTCACCGTTGTAAAAAACATTATCCTTCTGATTAGGGTCATAGAGAAGATGGCTTTCTTTCAGGTTGGGAGACTTATCAATAAGATTACCTTCTATGTCCAGAAATTCGATGAATACAGGGTCAACCCCGACTGTATTATGCTCGCGTTCCATCCATTCCCTGTGCCTTTTTAGGGCAATAGTTCCGTTTTTCACTTCCACCTCCTGAGAATGGCGGTCAACCTCGCGTTGCAGGTCATCATTCAGATGGTTAGACACACTGAATTCCACTACCAAATATATGGTAACGAATACAAAACCAATCAACAATGCTGTTGTGATTATGTAATTCAGCGCAATTCTATTTCTGAAAGATAAATTCTGCATATTCAATCGTTAGCTATATAGCCCACACCCCTCACGGTTTTGATGTATCCGTTATCTTTATCTAAATTGAGTTTCTTTCGGATGGCATTGATAAACACATCGATGACACCTGTATCATACTCAAAGTTGATTCCCCATACTTTTTCTATAATTTCATCTCTTTTGCAAACACTCCCTTTATTCTTTATAAGGAATTCAAGCAACTCGAATTCACGTTGGGTAAGTGCAATATCCGTTATACCGGCTTTTACTTCATAGGTTTGAAGATTCAAAGTAATCTCTCCCAATGTAAGAACTGATTTTTCTTTCTTATTACGAAAATGAATTTTTATTCTTTCCAGTAACTCCTCGAAGCTGAAAGGCTTTTTGATATAGTCGTTTGCCCCGCATTGCAATCCTTCGATAGTTTCCTGTACCGTATCTTTGGCGGTAAGGAATAAAATGGGAACTTCGGTATCTTTTTCCCGAATGACCTTACATACATCTATTCCTGTCATCTTAGGGAGCATCCAATCGAGAAGAATAAGGTCGGGCTTATCTGATTGGAAAAGCTCTATCCCCTGTTTCCCATCGGAGGCAATAGTTATTCTGTAACCTTCTTCTTCCAATCCTTGTTTCAGAAAGTTATAGATTCCGGGTTCGTCTTCTATGATGAGGATATGTTGCATA
>DQAM01000219.1 GCA_003523545.1 Dysgonomonas sp. | reverse complement strand
CTTGCAAATCACTACCCGATGATAGAATCAATCGTTTTCCGTCTAGATAATAGGCATCCCCCGTAGCAAAAGTTAGCCCTTTTTCACTTCCGTCATAAAAGAAGTTTTTAGGTCCCCTGCTTATTGTAGATAGGCCACTGATATTAAAACCCCATCCGACAACTCCATTCATGCCTTGGCTATTATAACTAATAGCTAAAGTGGGCTGTAAGCCTCCTACACCTAGAGGGACCTCAATAGGAACTGAGTATTGTGCACTGCCTGTAGGCGATACATCAAATGTACCTCCTGTCAAGATTACGGGTTCTTTTTCAGAACTGCTGGTATCGGGCAAGTCCGGATAACCAAACTCCGAAAATGTCGTTTGTCCTTCAATTACCAATATCCCGGATACTATGAATATAATGGATAATATATATTTTTTCATAAGAATTTTAATTGTAGAGTTTATTTTTTTATGATTTTCCATGTTGATATTTCTCCATTAATATTTATATGGAAAATATATGTTCCGGAAGGTTGACTGCTAATATCCAAGTCTGTTCTGAATTGACTTATCGATCTCTTAGTAACCAATTGCCCTCTCATGTTATATATGCTGAGATTTCCCGAATTTGAATCCGGTGTTCCAGATATTTCTATAGATAATTGTCCCTCTGTTGGGTTCGGATAAATTTTTATGGAATGATCTGCCACCTTATCAGTAAATATTTCCTTTTGTATAGCTTTTTCTGCAGTTCTGGCTTCCATAATAATCAATTTTCTTTCTATCCTGTTTCCTGAAAGATCATAAACAAACTCTATAGTATATTCTCCATCTTCGGGTTCTGGCTCCGGTTCTTCTCCTCCGGGATTTCCACCATCCTGTTTATTAACAATCATCTTGCATTGAGCTGTCTTGTTTCCGTCCTGAGTGGTAATGGTAATGGTTGCCGTTCCTTTAGATACAGCTGTAACTTTTCCTGATGGGTCTACATTAGCTACCGACTCATCGGACGAACTCCATGTCACGTTTTTATTGGTTGCATTTTCCGGTATTACCGTTGCTATAAGAGTCTCGCTCTTTCCTGCTTCTAGGTTCAGGCTCGTTTTGTTAAGGGCTACCCCGGTGACCGGTATCTCCACTGTACATTGCCTGAACGGATCGGTTGCCGGCAGTGGGATTTGTGTGCCGTTGGCCTGCAGGAACATGATGCGTGTTCTTATTTGTTCAGCTTCTTCTTGTATTTCCGACCACGATTTCATAACAATACCTTCGTCTTTTTTCATATAACGCACAGCAACGCCACGGGGTAGACCGTTGGCTAATTCCCGTAAGTTTTCGGAACATTTATGGTCGAGTCCGGTTACCAGAACTTCGTCCTTTTCCAAATCTACAAATAGTCTGTATCCGAGCTCTTCATCGGTTTTGTTTCTTGTATAGCGAGACTGACACATGTGAGTGAGGGCTTCATGCACCCGAATGGGGGCGTTATCTGCTTCTGAGAACACAATCATGCTGATTATGCCGTCTTTGAGCTTAAAGCCGCTTTCCCGCCCGTAGTTATACCATAACTTCGGATATTGTGCCGTTGGATATTCCAAGGCATGGCGCCGTCCCAGAGGGGTCATGGTAAATCCGCTGGTGTTTTTATATCCGCTCCAATGGTCTCCTGTAACTGCTGGAACGTCACTTTGTGGTACCCCCAAAAAGGTCATGATGTTTTTTACCGGGTCATCGCTTATCTGCGGGGCTATTCCCATAAGCTGTGCAAAATCAAGGGTTGTGGGTATATCCCAGCCTTGCTGTTCTGCTCCGTCTCTTTGATCGTATACATTAAAATTTTCTCGATAAGCGTTTAATCTGGTCATATGAGTAATAAATGACCCGAATTTTTTTTCAAAATCGTTCAGCGGGATGGTATGGACTCCCAGTTCCTGGTCGACAGCCTGCTGGCTGTGGTTAAGCCATGTATTATAGGCTGCCTTAAAACGGGTGTTTTCTGTTGTCCAGACATGTTCGCCTATTTCTATGGTTTTATAGGTTTTGTAGGTGGGCTGTCTTTCTCCCAGCTGCCTGTCATTATCGTAATCATAACCCATTAAATCTCTTCCACTTTCTGCCGCGGCATTAATGCGGACGAAGATACTGCCTTCTTTGCCCTTTTCATATTCATCGGGCTGGTCGATAGTACATTCCCTGAACGGGTCGGTTGCAGGAAGATCGATCTGCCGGGGATTATATCCCTGGGAACGTAGCAGTTTTATCCGGACTCTTATTTGTTCTGCTTCCTGTTGTATTTCAGACCATGATTTGGTAACAATTCCTTCTTGTTTGTTCATATAACGGACGGCAACGCCCCGTGTTAATCCGCCGGCCAGTTCACGCAGGTTTTCGGAGCATCTCTGGCTTAAGGGTTTTACAAGTACCTGGTCTTTTTCTAAGTCTACGAATAACCTGTATCCGAGTTCTTCATCGGTTTTGTTGCGGGTATAGCGCGCCTGGCACATATGCCTAAGGTGTTCTTGAATCCGGATGGGGGCATCATCTATTTCTGAAAACACAATCATGCCTAATGGATAATCCTTAATCTTGAAGGCACTTTCCCGTCCATAACTATACCACAACTTTGGATATTGAGCATTGGGATATTCCAGTTCATGACGGCGTCCGGCAGGTGTCATGGTAAATCCGCTGGTATTTTTATAACCGTACCATTCATTGCCTGTTTTTCCCGGTACTTCCTCTTGGGGAACGCCTAAGAAAGTCATGATATTTTTAATGGGGTCGTCGCTTACAGCGGGGGCCATTCCCAAAAGCTGCGCAAAGTCGAGTATGGAGGGCATATCCCATCCTTGCAGCTCTATCCCGTCCCTTTGGTTATATACATTATAATTGTATCTGTAGGCTTCTAATTTGTTCATTGAAGAGATCAAAGAGCCGAACTTTTCTTCAAAGTCATTCCAAGGTATAGTGTGCTCTCCGAGTTCCTGGTCGATAACCTGCTGGTTAAGGTTCAACCATGTATTCCAACCTGCCTTAAAGCGGATATTCTGAGTAGTCCAGACGGATTCGCCTATTTCTATGGTGTTGTAGGTTTTATAGTTGGGCTGTCCTAGGCCGAGCTCTCTGTTGTTATCATAGTCATAGCCCATTAAATCTCTGCCGCTGAATTGGTTGGCATTAATGCGTACAAAAATACTCCCTTTTTTGCCTTTAACATAGCCATCGGGATTACCAGTAACAATAGGATTTATCTTCAAAAAATCTTTCCACCCGGTAGCTGATTTGTACGAGGATAGGGATTGTGCGGGAACAACCAGCTCGCAGGTATTCGTATTTACTCCGTTGAATGCATTAGTACCTAACTGTGGTACATTTGTATTACGACTGGTTATCTCTGAAAGCCGGCTGCATCCCGAAAAAGCATTGGCTCCTATGGATGATACGCCTATGGGAAATTCAATATCCTGAATATTACTTTGGTTAAATGCGTAGTCTCCGATAGTTCTCAAGCCGGAAGGAAGTTTTACGCTTCCCTGGAACCGGGCAAAAGTGTATGGAGGGATAGCCTGCATATTAAGAGGTAAAATTACATCTCCGGCATACCAGGTGAAAGCTCCTTCGTTTAAGCTTACTTGTGGTGTACATTTGGTCAAAGACGAACAATTCGATAAATCTATCTTGTTATCCCCTATATTGGTATAAGCAAAAGCGAAATAATAAATATCTTCCAGGGTCCGGCAGGCGGAAAAGTCAATAAAAGGGGTTGTCGTCCTTATAAATGCACCTTCCCGTATTCTCTTCAGGGATATGGGAAGAATAATGCCCCCGTTGAGTTTGCTGTTGGTAAATGCATTGTTGCCTATTTCTTCCAACGTATTGGGTAAAACTATTTTTTCTGTTATAGTCGCTCCATGGAAAGTATTTGTACCGATTATTTTTAGGCCTTCTGCAAATTCAACGCTTCCGTTGAAGTTTGCAAATGTACAATCTCCTAAATTTGTCATGTTGGGCGGAAGGGTTACTTTTGCTGAAAAAAGACAGAAAACTCCTTCGTTTCTATTAGTCAGAGAGGTAAATGTGGTAAGTTTGGTGCAGGGGGATAAATCAATTTTACCATTGCCTATATTGGTATAAGCAAAGCTGTAATAACCCATGTTTTCCAGATTCTGACAGGCTGAAAAGTCTATGAATGGAGTTGTCAGTCCGGCAAAGGCCCCCTGATAAATAGTCTGTAATCCTGAAGGTAACGTTAGACCTTCATTGATGGTACAGTACCAGAAGGCATTAATACCTAATACTTTTAATGTATTGGGCAATATAAACCTGTCGTAACTTTTACCATTGAGCAGATAATGAGGAAATGTACCATTATCTACATTCACACTGCTCATATCCATTTTTTTTAGAGCAGTCATCTGGTTTATGGTATTGAAGTCCGCTGCATTTATGGTTCCGGTAAGGGTCAAGTCCGTTACAGTGGTCTTCTCTCCTCCCAGAAGTGTTGCCAGACTGCCCGGGGAGGTGACGTTTACTGTCCTTATTATCTGTGCGTGGATAGGTATAACCAATACTAATAACAATAATATATAAGTTATTCTTGTTTTCATCGTAGTCTTCGTGTTTTATTTATTTTCTTCCTTGTATTTATATTTGTATTCTTTGATGAGGTTGCCAAAATCCCAGATGGCCTTGGCTCCTTCTCTTCCGGGGGCTTTGTATTGGATTTGTTGTTTGATAGGTTTATTTCCTGCGCGGTGAGAATTGTAGCGGATGTCTAAATGTGCCGACACTGCTGTAGTATACAGCAAAAGTAAAATGCCCATTAATAATTTCATAAGGCGGATATAATTTAAAAGGTTAAGTGGTTGATCCTATTTATAGATAAATCCAATCAGAAAAAGTAACAATTTTTATATCAAAATAGAAGTGTAAAATGTAATAGAAAGGTTCAGTAATATTTTATAGTATAATCTTATTCCACCTCAGTTTATATAAAAAATAGCATTTATGTTATTATACATATACAAGTATTGCTCTTTTTGAAAAATATTGTCGGATATTATTTCTATTGTTAAAGTTTACTCTCCAAGTTTAGATTAAAAAATAATAAAGATGTATGTGTAAGTATGTATTCTCTTATAATCTTTTATAGATTTTTTACATTAATATACTACTTACAAAGGTATCATGTTTTTTTAATAAAAATATAATTAAT
>DQAM01000217.1 GCA_003523545.1 Dysgonomonas sp. | reverse complement strand
ATTGATATAACATCCCGTATAAATATATATATTTTCTTTTTCACAGGTCAAAGCTCCCAGATCCCCGTCGATAAATATATAATTCCCGTTATTTCTTTGCCCTGCCGGATCATTCTTTTATTTCCTGTTGAGTTTTATCTCTTTTACCAATCCCTTCCGGCTTTGCCACAATAGCTCAGGTTTAATTTCACCTTTCAGTTCGTTTTTTGTTTTCCCATTTCCTGATACCAAACGGCAAAACCTTTCATAACCGGTATTGACTGATATCCGCCGGGCTTAATTATAAATGAATTGGCAAAAGGCAGCACTTCCGGATCGTCGATACCCGGATCAGGCTGATCTACTTTTTCGCGTGGCGATATGTTCACCCATTTTTCTCCATCCCAATAATATACTCCGGCATCAATATTATTCTCGGCCCCTACATTGTAAACTAATCCAGTACTGTGTTTCTTGTGCTCGTTATATTTCTCATCAGTCGTATTGACAAATGGTTCGAGTGTATTAATATCTACCAGATTCGCACGGGGCAATAACAAGCCTCCTGTAGTACTCGTTATATTTTTATCATCTGCCTGCTGGTCTTTAAGCTGTAATAATCTTGTTAAACAGGGTGGATCTTCCGAACCGATAGTTACCTGACTTTTAAGATTGATTTCATACATGGCACTCGCCACAAACAGTAGTAGACAACTTAGTTATTTGCATTTTTTCATAGTTCTCATTTCCTGATGTTTTCGTGTTTTTTATGCACATACGGTTAATAATATGTCTGTGTATACCATATTGTATTTTATAGCATAATTCGGGTGCAAAAAATAGAAAATATTAAATATAGATTATGTTTTAGTATTCATTTTTACATTATTTAAGAGAAACCTAAAATTAAAGTTCTTGTATATTTACTTATCAATCATAATATTAAACGAAAAAAGGCTTTATTTAAAATAAAGCCTCTCTATATTTTCTAAAATCTTATCAATTACGCACCACAGCCACAACCGCAGCCTCCCTGCGCATCTTTATCACTGCAATCACATGCCTCTGACTCATTACCGCCGCAACCGCAGCCACAACCTTGCGGAGCAAATAAAGCGGCTATTTCTTCAGCAGAAGCTTCTCTAACATTCAGTACCTTTCCGCTAAAATATAAAGTTTCTCCGGCTAAAGGATGATTGAAATCCATCTTTACGGCATCATCTCCTACAGATATAACTGAACCATTCAATCTGTTTCCGTTCGAATCCATCATCGGGATGATATTTCCTTCGAATACCACGTTTTCATCCACTTTACCATCAACTTCAAATATATTGCGGGGAAGGTCTACTACATGCTCATCATCATAGTCTCCGTAAGCTTGTTCGGGAGTGAGTACAAAGTCAAAGGAATCGCCTTCCGACAATCCGTCCAGATTATTTTCGAAAGCTTCCAGCATTGAGTTTGTACCATAGATAAACTCAAGCGGCTGCTCAGGAGTTGCTCTTTCCATCAATTCTTTTTCACCGTCTTCTCCTACATTCAGATCATAAGACAACGAAACAAATTTGTTAGGTGAAATTTTCATCTTGTTATTTATTGATTATTTTGATTTATAATATGCTTTTATAAAGCTTTTCTATTTATTCTATCTGAACAATAATCGTGCCCTATTGCTCCCTACTTGCTAATAAGTTTATCAACCGCAGCTTTCAGATTATCCATAGCTTTTTCAAGTACCGGGCGTGGAGAACCAATATTCATTCTCATAAAACCTCTTCCTTCCTCTCCGAAGATTATTCCGTCGTTCAATGCTAATCCGGCTCCATCAACAAAAAGTGACACTAATTCCTCCTGCGGCATGTTTAAATCACGGCAGTCGAGCCATACCAAAAAAGAAGCCTCAGGGATCATAGCTTTAATCTGAGGGATATTCTTCTTTAAGTAATTATCTATAAACTGTATATTAACCCAAAGATAACCTTTTACTTCAGACAACCATTCCTTGCCATATTCGTATGCCGCCTGTGCTGCAATGTATGCAAAAATATGACCTTCTTCCAGTTCACTCTTCTTCAAATATTCGTGGAAGCGCTCTCTGATATCATTATTCGGTATTACTGAAAATGAGCTCACAATTCCGGCAATATTAAAAGTCTTGCTCGGAGCCATAAATGTAATGCTGTTTTGCGCGGCTTTTTCCGATACCGATGCAAAAGGAATATGCGTGTGCCCCTCGTAAGCTAAATCGGAATGTATTTCATCGGAAATAACAAGTATATTATTATCATAACAGATTTCAGCCAGCTGCCCAAGCTCATCTCTCGTCCATACTCTTCCCCCGGGATTATGAGGGTTGCAGAGTATCAGAATCTTTGTATCAGTTTTGATACTCTGTTTCAGGTTGTCAAAATCCATCCTATAACGACCTGCATCCAATATTAAAGGATTATCAACTATTTCCCGTTCGTGCAGAGTTGGAATAATCCTGAACGGATGATATACAGGAGGCTGAATGATTACAGAATTATTTTTCTCGGAAAAACAATCTGTGACAAAGGCTATCCCTTTTACAATACCCGGAATAAAGCTGATCCATTCCTGATCAATCTTCCAGTTATGAAAATCACCCAGCCAATTTATGATAGAATTATAATATTCTTCACCGGCAAGCGTATACCCATAAATCCCGTGGTTTGCCCTTTCTATAATAGCTTCGGTAATTGCTGGAGGCGAAAGGAAATCCATATCTGCGACCCACAACGGAATCAAGTCTTCTCTACCATACCGCTCTTGTAAGACGTCTGTTTTTAAGGCATTTGTACCTTTACGATCTATTATCTGGTCAAAGTTATATCTTGCCATTTTTACTTGTAAGTATATAAAGAATTAGATAAGCGACAAAGATAAGAAATATAGATGAATAAATCTTCCCTATTCTTTTTAAAGTAAAAGGAGCATACCTTTTTAAGATACGCTCCTTCTTTTTAAAAGTTTTACTCTATTTATTTGGTTTTAGCTATCTCTACTTTTTTTCTTTTAAGCATCAGATAAGCAATCGGAGTAGCAATAAATAATGATGAATATGAACCTAGGAATATACCTAACAACATAGCAAATGAGAAGCTGCGTATAGTATCACCACCCAAGATAAATATACAGAATACAACCAGCATAGAACTTAGTGTAGTATTTACCGTACGACCTAATGTAGAGTTCAAAGAATCATTTATAGTTGAATATAGATCCCTTTGAGGATATAATGTCCTTGTTTCACGAACACGGTCGAAGATTACTACTTTGTCATTGATGGAATATCCAACTACTGTCAGGATCGCGGCAATAAATGTCTGGTCTATTTCCATAGAGAAAGGCATCACCTTCCACAGGAATGAATAGAAGAAGATCACAACCAAAGCATCATGTGCTACCGCAACCAGTGTTCCCACGGAGAATGCTATATCGCGGAAACGTATTAGAATATACAGTGCCATACAGATAATTGCAAATATAACGGCTGTAAATGCTGCCGTTTTCAAATCATCGGCAATACTAGGACCTACTTTCTGTGAACTCTGAATATATGAATCTATATTAGTTCCGGATGTCATATAGGCAGAAAGCGCAGTATTGAACTTATCTCGTATTTCTTGTTCTACATTCTCTCCGTCTTCTTCAACTTTATAGTTGGTAGTAATACGTACCTGATTGCTAGAACCGATAGTGATTACCCTTACATTAGCTCCTTCAAATGAAGGTTGGAGAGCGGCTTCCATCTCGGATGTATTAACCGGCGCTTCGAAACGTACCACATAGTTACGTCCACCGGTGAAATCAATACCTCTGTTCAAACCGATTGTCATAATAGATACA
>DQAM01000218.1 GCA_003523545.1 Dysgonomonas sp. | reverse complement strand
CCTTCCTATTTTAGCATTATTTAATAAGACGACTATTTATTTCATCAATCTTTTGGTTTTTTGGTCGCTTCTTCGGCCCGGATTGTTTTAAGTATGTTTTCTGGAATACCGATCTGATACCCTTGCGAAGAATAGAGAATACCTCCGTCACTCGACAAATAAACCGTCAGGGGAAAGTTCTCGCTGAACTCTGTCTGGAGTGCTCCTGCCGCCGCATTGAGCAATGCCCTGCCTTTATCATGTGCCCAAAGCGATTGATCAGGCAGATTCTTAAATACAGACGCATCGAATGCTGTGCTTAATTTGTCGTCCGGAATCATGAACAGAACTCCGCCGCCCCAGTCATTAATCTCTTTGTACTGGTTGGGGATATCCTGCAAGATGTGCTTGCTGGGCTCTTTTCCCGGATCGATAAAGAATATAATCAAGCCCTTGCCATTCATCAACGGTTTCAAGGATGTACCCGACCCGTCGTTCAGGGTTACCAGGCTGTTTGGATCGACTATCCCCTGCACCTGTATACGTCCTTCTGTCTCAGGCAAAGCTATATTCAAGTCTTTGTTTTCTCCTTCCTTTATAGTAAAATATTGGGTGTTCACAGTCACCGAACCATCATTGGCACGGCTTCCGATAGTCAGCCGGTAATATCCTGCATCCACAGCAACATGGCCCGGCAGATTCTGGAGCGCTTTATCTCCTTCAAAATCTAAGGTTTTAAAGTCCCCGTTTTCGTATTTGGCAATGGTGTAATGCTTGGAATAAGCCGGCTTTACAATATTAGTTTCTACATTATGAAATGTAACGGAAGCTTGGGGATAAACCGCATCTTGCTCACCTGTCAGATTCACATTCACCCACTCATCATTACCTGATAAGTATTGAGGACGGGATGTGGCAGGCTCTATACGCGCTGGTATTCCCTGTGAACGGCACAATGCTACGAATAATGTATTGAGCGAACTTATATCGGAGATTTTTAGTTCGTCTACTCCCTGGGGCGAAATCGGACAAAGGAAATAATTCTGGCCGTTGTCGATTTTCACAGATTTAAGATAATCCATAATCTGGTTTACCCTCACTCTATCCTGCACATAAGTAGAAGCCATCTTCCTTTGCAAGACGGAACGCCACGGACGGATAAATTCTCTTCCTATCCTGGGCGAGTATACATATTTCGCAGCCATCTCCGGCGCTACATCTGCAAAAAGCCCCATGCGTTTTGCATCATCAAAATGCTGGGTGAGATAAGAACAGGGTGTATCCCGCAAATCTTTATCTGAAATCGATTCAAGGTAAGGGAATAATAAAGGTTCATCCTGCTTCTGCGTAATAAAACACGCTATATCCTGCCAGTTTCCCTGAGCCTTATTAAGGATATTCCAGGTTTTGTTTGTATCCAATCCCATATCCAGAGCCAGTATCTGCGAATATTTCTCATTTATAAATGTTTTCATATAAGCATTCCTTATAGAATCCTCATAGGCCAGGCGTACTGCATTAGCAGCCACTTTAGCAGGATCAATCGACTTCACAGGCTGCGGGTCAGGGGCATTCATCACGAATGTTTCCGTATATTCCGAACCCTGAGTTTTATCAAGGACAATAGTCAACTCAGGACTCGAAGGTTCCGATTTTACATATCCGTATCTTTTGCCGTCCGTTGCCCATACAAACACGTCCCCATAACCGGTCGTAACGGAAGCCTTTCCGTCTTTTCCCGTGGTTGAAGTGGTGATCGGGTAAAATTCTGCATAATTATATACCTTAAACATCACTTTCGCACCTTCTACCGGATTTCCATTTGCATCTGTTACTTTTACAGCTGCTTTACGCACATCGGTATAATTAGGCAGCAAGTTAATAACTGAATATAATTCTGTTTCATGATTTTTTTCTTCCTTGCCATTGTATGGTCCGAATACATTGGTATGTACCATCATAGCCCTTTTTGCAGGACCTGTAAACCAGGCCGCATCCAGTTCGGGTTCGGGTTCGCATGCTCCCAGATATCTCCATCTACCGTCGATCCATACCTCTACCCACGCATGGTTATCGTCTGTATGTACCCATCGCGGTGTATAACATTGCCGGGCAGGTATACCCACTGCGCGCAGAGCTGTCGTAGTAAACGTAGACTCTTCACCGCAACGCCCCCAGGAGGTTTTTACCAAAGCCAACGGAGCAGATGTCCGCCCGTCTGTTCCCCTGTAAGTCACTTTCTCGTGGCACCAGTGGTTGACCTCGAGCGCCGCTTGTTCCATACTCATTCCTTTCACCCGGTCTTTCAATTCGTCGAAAAATACTTCGCGGGCATTATCCAGGTCTTCGTTGTTTATCCTGTATACCAGAACGAAGTGCCGGAAAATATCATCCGGAATCGACTTTCCCCAGTCGAAATAATCTTTCGCCTTAAAGGCGTTCCTCACCTGTGAAAGAAAGAAATTCCCGTTATAATCTGCCAAATCCGATAAAGGCATATAGGCATAAAGGAACTCCAAAGCCTCACGCTCCTGTAATGTCAGCTGTCCGTCAAATACAGAAAATAACTCTTTGGCGCGTTTATCCGCCATTTGTTTTCTTTCCAGAAATTTCCGGTGCACCTGGCTCCGGTAAGACTCATCTTTCAAAAAGTGTTCCTGTGCCTGTACAGTAAAAGTTCCGGCCGTAAAGAAACACAATATCAATAGCGATAAAAGATTTTTTTTCATAAGTATTATTTTGCCTGGTCTTTTAATTATTCATCTCCGCTGTTTTCTTTCTCTATATCCAATAACTCCACTTCAAAGATCAGATTGGAGTAAGCCGGAACCTGCGGTGTATC
>DQAM01000215.1 GCA_003523545.1 Dysgonomonas sp. | reverse complement strand
TTTAAAAAAGATTCCTTATGTCAATAAGACCAAGACTGTACGGAATCTGAAGACAGGTCAAATCGACAAATTTGCATCTAAAGCTTTAAGGACGGGTGGAAAACTATTAGGAGTAGTAAGTGGGTTCCTTATAGCTAAAGACATAATTGAAGATAGAGCTATAAAAGTTTCTCATGTTATGGATATGGCTGCTTTAGGAGTATGTTTTGTTGGACCATACGGTTGGATTGTTGGTGTCGCTTATTTTGCAATTGATTTTGGCGTTATGCTAATAAGAGATGATGGTAAATCATTAGGAGAGCTTGCTAATGAGTGGGTACACGATAATGGCTGGCTGGAAAATGGAGAGATCATTAATCTAGATTCTTTTTTTAATGAAATAGAAGAATTTTTTGGAAATATATTTTCTTCATCTTTTAGTTTTTAAATAGACATGAAATTAAAAGATTACATATTTTATCGAATGTATTGTATTTATAAAAAAAACAATGAGTTTGCAAGAGTTAGTGCTATTGCGTATTTATCAGCTATTGATTTCTTCTTAATACTTCCTTTTATTTTCATTTGTGCAGCCGGCTTCAATATAAAAGGTAATTCTGCTTATTTAATAACGGTTTTACCTGGAGTAATTCTAATAATTTTGAATTGTCTCGGATATTTCAATAAAAATAGATTAAACTCTTTAATTAGAAAATATAATAGAAGTAAATACAATAGAACAATTAAAAATTGGATGCTTTATTCTATTATTTTTATAGCTATGGTATGGGGTATATTAGGTATGTTCCCTATTGGACATGCTATGATGTGGTTTTTTAAGTAAATATGGTTGTAAAAGATTATATATTTTACAGGTTGTATTGTAGTTATAAAAAAATGAGGATTACAAAGAAACCGACAGTTCTCTTTTGCCTAGTCCGGAAACTATTCAAAAGGCAAGGGATGAAGGTTGGTAAATAAATGGAGAATGGAGAATGGAGAATGAATAAGTATATATAGGAAAGATAGAAAAAATCAGGCTGTAATTACTTTAACAAAATGTAATCTTTGTAACATTTTTATGCCTAAAACAATACGATATTTTTTTTACATTATTTATAAAAGAAGTTTATCCGAAAATCAGAACAACCCATATTGGGCCTGGAGAATCGTTAAACTATTCTTATTTTTGAATTTAGCAACATTATGGTTCTTAATTGACCCTGTTCTCTCTAAATTTAATTGGGAGGGCATATCATCTTTTATAATTAAAGGGTTAATTATTATTCTTGGAATATTTGTTATTCCAAAAGATGTAGAAATAAAAAGTATATTACAAGAGTTTAATAATGCAAAAAGCAATTTAAAAATTAATATTATATTATACAGTTATATTGGTTTAACTATTTTATTATTTATTTGGTCTCTTTTAAATTTTAAATAGATTATTCTCAGGCCGATTCATTTGAAAAGTATTTCAAAGGACAGCCATGACTGCCAACCAGTTGGAAGAAGATAAAGGATACACAAAGGGAAAACCTGATCGTAACGGTTATTGGACAATACCTATTTTTAATAAAGCAAGCTATCAGGAATACGGGTGGAAATATATTCAAAATTCATTAACTGAAATAGTTTCGATCTGACAGTTAAAGAGCAAACAATTAAGTTATTATTGCAAAAAACAAAAACAAGTTTAACTCTTAAAACTGTCAAAATGAGTTTAGAAACAAAAGTAATCAAAAGTCGTTTAGGCTTATTAAATTTAGCCGAAGAATTAGGAAACGTATCGAGAGCCTGTAAGTATTTAGGTTATGGTCGAGAGACTTTGTTTCGTTACAAAGATTTATTTGCAGAAGGAGGCCAGGAAGCACTCAAGGATACAAATTGTCGCGTTCCTAATGTAAAGAACCGCATTGAACCTCATATTGAAGAGCGGGTTGTCGCTTTTGCTATTAAGTTTCCAGCTTTTGGATAAACCAGAGCATCCAACGAATTGAAAAAAGAAGGCTTATTTATTTCTCTTTGCGGTGTCGCTGTGTTTGGCTACGGCATGATTTAGAAACGTTCCAAAAGCGTCTGAAAGCCCTTGAGGCCAAAGCTGCGCAAGAAGGCTTGATTCTTACCGAATCACAGGTTGCAGCCTTAGAGAGCAAAGGAAGAGAAAGCAGCCCATGGGGAGATTGAAACGTATCATCCCTGATTTCTTGGGGCACAAGACACTTATTACGTTGGTTACATCAAAGGAGCAGGTAAAATCTTCCAACAAACCTTTATCGACACTTATTCCAAAGTGGCAGCTGCTAAACTTTATGATCGTAAAATAGAACTATGCAGGACGAGTTCTATGCTGCTGCATTCCGAAAAAAGATTTACAACACCACTCAAGATCTACAAACTGACCTTGATATTTGGTTGGAATATTATGATAATGAAAGACCTCATACAGGAAAACATTGTTATGGTAAAATGCAAATACAGACATGGATAGATAGCCTGCATCTTGCAAAAGAGAAATGATTATCCAATCAGTATCAAAATGTTGTATCTTTGCCTCCCTCAGGTGAAATGGAAAGAGACTCTGCTGGGAAGCAGCCTCTCAGCGATAACCTGACTGACCGGAATGGTCAAGGGGGACGAAAATCCCCCTCAAATTATATGCCTATTACAAAAAATTATGGCTTAGAAAACCCAAATATACAACCTTGATTAAGTTAGCCTGCTGCCACATCAAATCGTAACTTTTACAGTTTATTGGTATAGAAAAATTACAATAGTAATTTTTTCTTGGTAACTTCATAAAATTCATTACAATTATAAACATAATTGCTATCAAATCCGAAATATTTACCTCCTTCTATAAAGAAGATCTCTATTATTAAAATCTTTAAATTCTGTATTTTCTTAAAAAGAATTCATAATCTTTAAATTCTTGTTCCCATTTCTCAAATAATATACCTGCGACTTTAGCCTCATTATTTTATGATATACATCAATTGCTACTTTCATTATGTACTTATCTGTTATCAAACTGATAATTGATAAGTTCTTTTTGACTTAATTCTAATAAATAAGATATCCTGTCTGGAATTTTTGTATTATCAGCAAAATGTTTTTCATCTACAGAAACAACCTGTCCCTCATTAATGACTAAAGTTTTAATATATCCGTTATTCCAAACAATGCTGGCAGAAGTCATATTTCCCTCTTGGTCGTATTCTTTAGACACGCCGTATTGAAGATTATTTTTGTATTCAGCTATTTGTTTTAATTTTCCATTTGGGAAATAGGTCTTTTCTAAACCTTCTTGTTTGCCATTTACTGTTTCAAACATCCATTCTACGATGTTGTCACTTTTATCTACTACAATGCCTGTGTAAGGAATTGCTAATAGTGCATCTATAAAATAAAGGGTCTCACCGTTATGATCTGCTGTGGTATATAATTCATCTATATTTTTCAATTGTTAGCTCTTATATTTAGAGGGTCTTTT
>DQAM01000228.1 GCA_003523545.1 Dysgonomonas sp. | reverse complement strand
ATTTCTGCTGAGGATCTGCTTAAAGATGAGTACTTTATATCATCTATGATAAATCCTTGCCATGACTCGGATTTGTTTTGGGCAAACCTTCGTAAAGAAAAAGAAATCGATGAGGAAAGTTTCTGGATGGCTGTTTACTTATTCGATTCTTTGCAGGTTCTTCCTGAAAATATCTCAAGCCAGGAAGTTGAGGATTTATGGGAATGTATTCAGGTCTCAAATGAAAGGGAATTATCTAACAAGAAAAGAAAAAAGCTGATTTATTTAGCTGCATCTATTTTAACTAGTGCAGCAGCAGTATTGTTTTTTCTCCTCACTATAAATATATCACCCGAAGTAGTAAATAACAATACACTTCTATCAATTAAAGAAGTAAAGCCTCCCTCTGATACAGGGGAAGAAATACAGCTGGTACTTTCAGAAAATGATGTCATAGCTTTGGATGGTAAGAATGCTGATATAAAATATGACAATAATGGTAAAATAGATGTCGAAAGTGAATATGCAAAACTTAAAAAAGATATAAGAAACAATACTTCAACTAATTATAATCAATTGATAGTGCCTAATGGGAAGCGCTCAAAACTCCTTTTGCAGGATGGTACAACTATATGGGTAAATAAAGGTACACGTATTGTGTATCCATCTGTTTTCGATAAACATAAACGTGAAATATATGTAGATGGAGAGGTATATCTGGATGTAGAAAAAGATCATCAAAGGCCATTTATCGTTCATACTAAAAGTTTATCGATGGAAGTTTTGGGTACCTCTTTCACCATAAAAGCTTATGAGAACGATACGGAAGAATACGTGGTTTTAGTCTCGGGATCACTCAAGGTCAATTCATCAGTTGATAATTCGGAGTCTTTATTGTCCCCTTCGCAAATGTTAATCAGCCGCCAAGGTGGTGAAGTAGCTGTGCGTACTGTCGATGTTGAAGACTACATCTTATGGAAAGAAGGATTATACAGGTATGAAAGCACACGTCTTGACGAAATTATGGCAAAACTATCCGAATATTACGGCAAAGATATCAAATGTACATCTGCTGTTGCGGGTATGAGATGTACCGGAAAATTAGACCTGAAAGACGAATTGGAATCGGTACTAAAAGGTATATCCTCGACTGCACCTATAGATTACAAAAATAACAACGGAAGCTATTTAATTATTCACAAAAAAAATAAAGCCTATGGTATAAATGCTGATTAATAATGTTTTATAAAATTGTAACCATTAAAAAATGAACATTTGGAAACATTAATATTAAAAAATTAATACGAATGTATGTGTGAATCACTAACCAACTATGTGTTTAACATTAAAATTAAACGAACCATGAAAGTAATTAGATTAACGATCTTATTTATGTTAATCGGAATAGGAATGGGGCACGCTACCCAGACTTATTCTCAATCCACTTATTTATCGGTACAGGTAAATAATAGAACAGTGAGGGAAGTCTTTAATGAAATAGAAAAAAATAGTGAATATGTATTTTTCTATTACGATGAAGCAGTCGATTCGAACCGTAAGGTAAGTATCGACATGAAAAACGAGACAGTGGATAGAATTTTAGATAAACTGTTTGAATCTACCGACAATACCTACATTATCGATGACCGCCAGATATTTATATCAAAAAAAGAAAAACCTCTGGCAATGGTAGGAATGGTCTCTTTACAACAGCAGGCAAGGACAATAACCGGAATTGTAAAAGATAACAACAACGAACCCTTAATCGGAGTAAATATTAGGGTGAGGGGGACTAATGTGGGAACAGTAACAGGCCTTGATGGTGAATTTACTGTGTCCACAACTGAATCTGATCCTGTAATTGAAATTACTTATATCGGTTATAAAGCCGAAATTATACGGGTTGGAAACCAGCAGAATTTAAATATTACTTTATCGCCTGATGCTCTGGGTTTAGATGAAGTTGTTGTGGTGGGTTATGGTACTGTAAGAAAAGCAAATCTAACTGGAGCTGTAGACCAGATAGATAGTAAAATATTTGAAGACCGCCCCATTACATCTGTAGCACAGGCCTTGCAGGGTTCAATACCTAACCTAAACATATCCTCGAGCAGTGCAACAGGTACAGGAGGAGGTGGTGCCCCGGGAGCACGTATGAACCTCAATATTCGTGGTGTCACCGGCTTATCGAGCGGAAGTGCAGCCAGCAGTGCCGGCCCTCTATTTGTAATAGATGGTATACAGGGAGGAGATATTAATGCAGTAAATCCTGATGATATTGAAAGCATATCTGTACTTAAGGATGCCGCCTCGGCTGCTATTTATGGATCGAATGCTCCTTATGGTGTAATCCTTGTAACAACCAAAAAAGGGAAAAAAGGTACTAAGCCTACTATCAGCTATAGCAATAACCTATCCTGGTCGAGCCCGATCAATCTTCCTACTATGATGAATTCTGTAGAATGGGCGGAATTAATGAACGAGGCTAAAAACAATACTACCAAGGGTGCATATTTTCTAAGTGAAGAGAATATGCAGCGTATAAGGGATTACTATGAAGGCCGGATAAATACCCCGACCGTGGCAAATCCCGGCAGATTTGGTGTAACCAGCTGGGCTTCGTTCGACAACTTCGGCAACGGTCTTGGTAACGATAACATCAACTGGTACGATGTATTTTTCAAAGGAGGAGCTTTTTCACAACAGCATAATTTAAGCATACAAGGGGGATCCGAGAATACTAACTATTATGTAGGTATCGGATATAATGATAAAGAAGGGATACTAAGATACGGTGATGATTCATTCAAACGCTACAGTGTGCGGGGAAATATTTCATCTGTAATTAATAAACATGTCACTGCAAATATACGCAGTTCTTATACCAAAGGGATAACTGATACTCCGGCTAATACACAGCAAGATAACTTTATGCAGGAAATAGCTCAAAAATGGCCTATCATACCTATGCACGGCAACGACGGCCGTATAACCGAAATCAGCAGGATTGAGCATTACCGCCAGGGGGGACGAAATGTAACTACTGACAACCTGTTATCTATGACCGGAGAACTTGTTTTCAGTATCCTTAAAGGATGGGATGCTACATTTAATTACAATTATACAAGCAATAATATCTTTAACGAAAAAAATGCCGTACACTTTACAATGTATGATGCATGGGGAGATACATATTACGTTCCGGGCTGGAATGGAGAGGGGTTCGACGAATATACACGTGGACGCGACGAACTCAGCCGGGAAAGAAGAGATGAAGATCGCCATACCTTAAATGCTTTTACATCCTATGAATTGAATAAAAATGGACACTATTTTAAAGGCATGGTAGGTTTCGCGCAAGAGTATGTACATTATTATAAAATGACCGCATCATCTGGAAGAGTCACTTTATACAATACTGAACTGCCGACCTTCGAAACAATATATTTTAATGAAAATAACCAGTCTATCGGGGAACCAGATAAAAAAACGTTGACAACAAGAGGTGTTTTCGGACGTCTTAACTATAGTTATCAGGACAAATATTTATTCGAATTCAATGGACGGTATGATGGTTCGTCCCGTTATATGAAGGACAAAAGGTTCAAATTCTACCCTGGTTTGTCCGGTGCGTGGGTTGTATCACAGGAAAACTTCTGGCAGGAATCTATGTCTTCATGGATTGATTTCCTCAAGCTGAGGGCTTCTTACGGCTCACTAGGAGAATCTTCAGGCACTGATTATTATCCTTTCTACCCCTATCTGCCGACAACTCCCCCCACCGATTCCAATTGGTTATTTAACGGAAACAGGTATAGTTCGCTTAGCTATCCTGATCTTGTTAATCCTAACCTTACCTGGGTTACCAGTACTACTATAGATTTTGGGTTCGACATAACCGCCCTGAACAACCGACTGACAGCTACCTTCGATTGGTATCGTCGCAATTCGGACGATGTAATTGGACCTGCGCAGGCTATGCCGGCAGTAATTGGAGTGAAGGCCGCCAATGCCAATAACGCATCACTCAGGACTAACGGGTACGAACTCACTCTTGGATGGAGAGACCGGATAAACAGTATTGGTTTCAATTATAGTGTAAGAGCTACTTTAGCCGATTCTAAATCGAAAGTCAGAAGATACCCTAACCCGAACAGAACTCTCGGAACGTGGTACGATGGATCTACTGTAGGCGAAATCTGGGGTTATGTGACAGACGGTAATTATACTGTGGCTGAAGAAGCAGCCGGTATAGACCAAAATGTACAAGGTAATAACAAAGGGCCGGGTAAGGACTGGACTGCAGGTGATACAAAATATAAAGACTTAAATGGCGACGGTATTATCACATACGGAGAAAATACAGTAGACGATCCGGGTGATAAAAAGATTATTGGTAATTCGACTCCTCGCTATACATTCGGTCTTACATTAGATGCTTCCTGGAAAGGTTTTGATATAAGTGTATTCATGCATGGTGTAGGAAAACGTGATATATGGACAGGAACTGATGGTCCGGGTAACTTCTGGGGAACACCTAATTCCGAATGGCAGGCTAATTTCCTTACTATTCATAGAGACCGATGGACACCCGAAACACCAAACGGATATTTTCCTAAATATTACCTGAATTCTGCCAATAACTCAAAGAACCAGCAGGTACAAACAAAATACCTGCAGAATGCTGCTTTTATGCGTATCAAAAACATACAGTTAGGATATACATTCCCTAAAAGTATGCTGAGCAAAATAGGATTTGAAAAGATCCGGGTTTATGTTAGCGGAGAAAACCTGGCAACGATCACTGATTTTGTTGAAACAATGGATCCTGAATTTGGAGGGGCTAATCGCGGATTGACTTATCCGCTTCAACGGACTTGGTCTTTCGGACTTAATCTTAGTTTCTAATTTTTCATATAAAATGTATCTATAAAATATGAATCTCATGAAAAAAATAAAAATATTATATTTATTTCTCTTAGGCGTACTGCTGACCACATCATGTAATGACGATTACATGGAAAGGTATCCGGAGAATGGCATTAGTGACGGATCGGTATGGAAAACGCCTATGGATTTGCAGTTGTATGTAAATAATTTTTATAACCGTACCGATCTTTTACCTCGTGATGAAGGTTCGGGTAAGATGGGTATATATGGTTATGACCGTGATAACGGCAGCGATACCCAGATACCACAGAATTATAGTACACGCATGAATGGACAATCATCTATTCCGGCCAGTGGAGGAGACTGGAACTATGATGCATGGCAGGCTTTACGCGACATAAATTATTTCTTTCACCATTACGAAAAAGTACAGGGAAACCAGGACGAAATAAATCGTTATGTCGGTGAGGCTCTCTTTTTCAGGGCATTATTCTACTACAAAAAGCTTGTTAAATTTGGAGACCTACCATGGTATGATAGCTTGATAAACCCTGAAGATGACGTATTATATAAACCACGCGACCCCCGCGATTATGTTGTAGACAGATTAATGGAAGATCTCGACAAAGCTGTCGGGTACCTTCCCTCGCGTGGTACTTCTATGAATTGGGACGGAAGAGTAAACAAGGAAACAGCCATGATTCTGCAGGCACGTATCGCACTGTACGAAGGTACGTGGGAGAAATACCATGCAGGAACTCCATTCGGTGTACAAGGTTCGGATGGTACAAAATTCCTAACTAAAGCAAAAGATGTAACCGATGCATTGATGGCTATGGGAACATGCGGTCTCGATCATGTCGGTGAGGAGAACGGTTACCATAAAGTGTTCAGCCAGAAAAGTTATGCTAATAGTAAAGAGGTTGTCTTCTGGCGCGAATATAATAAAACTCTGGCCTTAGCACACTGGTGGTCTAACTATACGACATACGGCGGTTCGAGCGGACTTACTAAACGCATGATCGATATGTATTTATGTAATGACGGAAAACCGATCGAAGGAAATCCGTTGTACCAGGGCGATGATAATCTGCTAAATGTAGTTGCTAACAGAGATCCGCGCCTCAGCCAGACTATATATGTAAATGATGGCGAGCACGAACAATTCCCGGGAGTAGCTTTTACATATCCTTCATTTGTAGAGTTTGATAAAGCCTGTATAACCGGCTACCAAATGTACAAAGGACATATACCGAGTGATAATCTGGCGGGAGCAATGCATGACCAGGCTATGATTTATTTCCGCTATGGAGAAGCTTTGCTTATAAATGCCGAAGCGAAGGCTGAACTAAATGTCATCACACAGACTGATATTGATAATACTATAAATCAACTTCGTCGTCGTTTAATCGGTATGGCCGATATGAAATTAGATGAAGTGAACAGCTTGCCTTCATCTTCCCGCATATTTCCTGATCTTTCAAATATTATTAATGAAATAAGACGCGAAAGAACAGTTGAACTTGCGGTCGAAGGATTCCGTGTAGATGATATTTTCCGCTGGGCTGCTGCTGACCTCCTGATAAAAGGATATACTCCGCAAGGAGCTAAGCTGGCTCAATGGCTGGGAAGCCTTACTCCCGACCCTGGAGAAGAATTCGCAAAAGCAGTAGCGGGTCTCAAAGCAGATAGTGATGGATATATCGCTCCTTATATACAGCAAGTCGGATTTCCAGCTGCAGGATATAATTTCAACTCAGCACGTAACTACCTACAGCCGATTCCGAATGATCAATTAGTTCTAAACCCGGATTTAAAACAAAACCCAGGATGGGAATAAATAAATAGCATTGGATTTTTAGTCATTTTTTGATTTCTTTTAGAGTATAAGGACAGCCTGGCAATGGCTGTCCTTATTATTTTATGGAAAACACTATGTTAAAATGACTATACAATAAATTTGGCAAAGATTTTGTAGTTAGATACACAACATTATACATTTACATTGTAGTAATGTGTTATTATAGAGGAATAAAGAATACTTATATATGAAAGATATGGACAATAAGAACGAATTTGATTCTCAGGAAGAAGATCTGAACTTGGAAAATATGGCAGACGAGCAATCGGATAATTCCGGTGGTAATGATGAAACAGCCAATATGGCTGATGATCTTGAAAATAAGTTTACCGAATTGAACGATTCCTATCTCCGTCTTCATGCCGAATTTGATAATTACCGCAAACGCACAATGAAAGAAAAGGCGGATCTGCTTAAGAGCGGTGGTGAAAAAGTGATTTTAGGAGTATTACCTATTATCGATGATTTTGAAAGAGCTTTGCCGCTTATCCCTGAAGATGCTAGGGAAGGAGTAGAACTGATATACAGCAAATTCAAAACATTTTTGACTCAAAACGGCGTGACAGAAATAGATCCTGTAGGAGAAACATTCGATACTGAACGTCACGAAGCTGTTACCACAATCCCGGCTCAGAATGAAGAACAGAAAGATAAAGTAGTAGACAGCATCCAGAAAGGATATATGTTGAATGATAAGGTGATTCGCTTTCCTAAGGTAATAGTAGCAAAATAAATATCTTCAAAAACAAGAAAAAAGTAGAGAGAATTAAGAGATGGCGAATAAAAGAGATTATTATGAAGTTCTGGAGGTTTCCAGGTCTGCCACATCTGAAGAAATAAAGAAGGCTTATAAAAAGAAAGCGATACAATATCATCCGGATAAAAATCCGGGAGACGCTACAGCTGAGGAAAAATTTAAAGAAGCTGCAGAAGCCTACGAAATACTTAGCGATGAGCAAAAGCGAGCCAAATACGATCGTTACGGGCATGATGCTCCCGGCGGATTCGGAGGGCATGCAGGCGGCTTCTCTATGGAAGATATATTTTCGCAGTTCGGAGATATTTTTGGAGGAGGATTCGGCGGTTTTGGAGGATTCGGCGGCGGTGGCCGGCGTGTTAACCGCGGTTCTG
>DQAM01000377.1 GCA_003523545.1 Dysgonomonas sp. | reverse complement strand
TGAATTTCATTTTGTTGAAAGGAAATATCTCCCAGGGAAAAAGATTGGATGCGATAAAGACATAGAATAATCCGAAAATGGCTATTATATCTATCTTCTTTATTTCTTTTGTTTTTTCATATAAAAAGAATCGGCAAGCCATAGCAGCTGTTAATGTGATGCCTATGCTGGGAAATTGATTTACTTCTTCCAGATTTAGACCGTTAAACATTCCCCATATTATTCTTAGTACAGAAAATTCATTGTTCTGAGGCCATGTGGAAGGATTGGGAGTGCTATATTTGAAAGTATTTGACAGCATCTGTTCAATCATGGGAAAGAGAAAAACGGCGCTGATCAGCATAGTTGCCGCACCTGCCAGAAGGAGGTAATACAAACGCTTTGGTTCTCTGATGATTCTTTTGTAACAGATGGCCAGAAATATAATTATGGTCATAAACATCATTACCGATGTCAATATATGCGTCATGAGTAAAAGGCTGTAGCCTATAGCTATTATATACCATCTTTTGTAATTACCTTGTATTATTTCATACAATCCCCAGAATACAAGCGGTAAGAAAGTCATTGCCATACCTTCTGCCAATGCGGATCTATAAAATAAGTTATGCATTCTGTATAATGCGAAAGTGTAGAGTAAAGCAACTGCAATGGAAATGAAGGTATTGTTGTTAAACAATTTCTGAGAAGTCATGTATGCAATAATTCCGGTCAGAAATGTGAAAAAGAATATCATTGCTTTGTATGCAAAAAGTATGTTAGTCATATTTCCGAGCCATGCGAATGGTATGAGCATGATATCCGGATAAAACCATTTGGTAGCTTGTCCGAAATCCATTGCACCGTCAAAGTCAAGATATACGGGATAAGAACCATGGCTGAGGGCTTCCATGAGGGTTGCCAATCTTCTGTAATGCCAGTAAACATCATATCCCAGATATATTTTATTTTCGGGCACAAAACAAAACATCATGAATAGTGATAACCCCAAAAGCAAACCAATAAACAACCAAAATTGAAGTTTCTTCTTATTTGAAATTTCTTCAAAAATCGATATGATTTTCTCTTTCATTGTTAAATAACTTTTTTAGAAAATGAATTTCTTGTATAATAAATATATTATTCCCAGAAATATAGATAGAAAAATAACTGTAATGAGAATATATAAGATTATTTTCGTATCGCCAGAAAAACTTTTGATTCTTCATCTCTTGGAGAACAGGAATTCCCTAATGCTCTAGATAATTCTGAAAAGACATCGAATATATACAACACGACAATTTTTCACTTTAGTGTGCTTCTAACCAGTTTGCCCCTGTTCCCGAATCGACTTTGAGATCAACTGTAAGCTGATAAGCACTCTCCATTTCTTCGACTACTATCTTCGTCACACGTTCCAGTTCGTCATGCAGAACGTTGAAGTTCAGTTCGTCATGAACCTGTAATATCATTTTCGATTTGATACCCTCCTTATCAAACCTTTCGAGGATATTGTTCATTGCTATTTTAATGATATCGGCAGCGCTTCCCTGTATAGGTGCGTTAATAGCATTTCGTTCGGCATACCCGCGCACAGTTGCATTACGCGAATTGATATCGGGAAGATAGCGTTTCCGTCCTGAGATAGTCTCTACATAACCTTTTTCCCTGGCTATTTTGATGCTTTCGTCCATATATTCTTTTACTTTCGGATAAGTCTCAAAATAACCGTCGATAAGTTCTTTTGCTTCCGAACGGGGAATAGCAAGCCTCTCTGCTAATCCGAATACAGATATGCCGTAAATAATACCGAAATTGGCAGTTTTGGCTTTGCGTCTCATATCGCCGGTAACCTGTTCGATAGGTATTTTGTATATCTTGGCGGCAGTAGCAGCATGAATATCCTGATCGCTATTAAAAGCTTCGATCATGTTGGGATCCTGGCTCAGGTGCGCCATTATGCGTAATTCGATCTGAGAATAATCGGCCGAAAGAAACGTACATCCGTCGTCGGGTATGAAAGCCTTTCGTATTTCTTTTCCCTGTTCGTCCCTGATGGGTATATTCTGTAAATTAGGATTGCTTGAGCTTAATCTTCCGGTTGAGGTAATGGTTTGGTTGTACGAGGTATGCACTTTTCCATCTACCGGATTTATCAGCTGAGGAAGTGCATCAATGTAAGTACTCAGCAGTTTTTTCAAACCCCGGTAATCGAGTATTTTTCCTACAACAGGATGGAAATCCCTTAAGCTTTCGAGGGTTTCTTCACTGGTGGTATATTGGCCTGTTTTGGTCTTCTTGGGTTTATCTACGATTTTTAATCTGTCGAAGAGTACTTCGCCTACTTGCTTTGCCGAATTTATATTAAATTCAAAACTTGCCGACTCGTATATTTCTCTTTCGATATTTTGTAATTCTTTGGTCAGGTTGTCGGACGATTCTTTCAAAGCTTTCGTATCCAGCCTTACACCTGTGTACTCCATATCAGCCAGAACATAAACCAGTGGAAGTTCTATATCATACAGAAGTTCGGATACCTCGTTCTTTTCAATTTCTTTTTCGAGGATATTTTTCAATTTCAAAGTTACATCTGCATCTTCACAAGCATAATCGCATATATCTTTGGGAGGAAGGCTTCGCATGTTGAGTTGGTTTTTCCCCCGCGGACCTATCAGCTCTTCAATATGAATAGTCCTATAGTCGAGAT
>DQAM01000373.1:3491-4333 GCA_003523545.1 Dysgonomonas sp. | reverse complement strand
CGCTCTTCCGATCTGATGAAGACATTCCCGCCCATGGTTTGGATACACCGATGAAACGCTCCGCACAGCCGGTAGAAATGTCCGGTATCTACGTTTTCCTGGCTTCAAACGAATCGACTTATGCGACAGGAGAAGTGTTTGGTCTTACAGGAGGATTAAGTGGTAAATAATAAAATAAAAAGATATGTCAGAAATATTAAACCAAAATCTGGTAATAAGCCGTGTTGAACCTTTAAGCTGGTGGATAGGTATGAAAACGCCTCTCCAACTTATGATTTACGGCAAAGATTTATCTGGATGTAAAGTAAAAGTAGAGGAAGAAGGAGTAAGGGTAAAGAAAATACATAAAGCCGATAGTCCGAACTATCTTTTTGTTGACGTCGAAATAGATACAAATGCCAATCCCGGAGAGTATACTTTCGTAATTTCGAATAGTAAGCAATCTGGGGAGTTCAAATATACTATCGGGAAAAGACGAAGGGGTTCGGCTAACAGAAAAAGCTTTTCGACTGCCGACCTTATTTATCTTCTTATGCCCGACAGGTTTGCCAATGGTAATCCGTCTATCGATTCTACTCCGGATACAAAGGAAAAAGTAAATCGCAAAGACCCGTTCGGAAGGCATGGAGGAGATTTGCAGGGCATAATCGACCATCTGGATTACCTCGAAAATCTGGGGGTTACCACATTATGGCTTACACCGCCTCAACTGGACGATGAAAAGGAACAGTCTTATCATGGGTATGCATGTGGCGATTATTACCACATCGATACGCGATACGGGGATAATGACCTTTACAGGAAAATGGTAACTGAAGCGCATAAACACAACTTAAAAGTTA
>DQAM01000373.1:0-3284 GCA_003523545.1 Dysgonomonas sp. | reverse complement strand
ATAAACACAACTTAAAAGTTATTATGGATTCAGTCCCCAATCATTGCGGGACGGCTCACTGGTGGATGGACGACCTTCCATTTGAAGATTGGATACACCAAAACGAAAAATTCCAGCCTTCCAATTACCGGCTGGCAACCATTACGGACCCGAATAGTTCCGAAATAGATGAGAAACAAACCGTAGACGGTTGGTTCGATAAAACCATGCCCGATATGGCTATAGAAAACCTGTATACACTTCAGTATTTTCTGCAATTGTATGTGTGGTGGATAGAATGGGCCGATTTGGACGGGTTGCGTGTAGATACTTATCCCTACAATGATAAAGAGGCAATAG
The DNA here is from genome assembly GCA_003523545.1 of Dysgonomonas sp. Taxonomy (GTDB): domain Bacteria; phylum Bacteroidota; class Bacteroidia; order Bacteroidales; family Dysgonomonadaceae; genus Dysgonomonas_A. The sequence continues at coordinate 2,945 of DQAM01000373.1, read as the reverse complement.
CGGAATGGACTAAGCTTATTCTCGAAGAATATCCTAATCTCAATATAGTTGCAGAATGCTGGCATTCTTCTCCTGCAATCGTTGCTTACTGGTTGGGGAATAACAAAAATAAGGACGGTTACACTTCCCACTTGCCTTCTGTTATGGATTTTCCTCTGCAAGAGGCAATAGGAGAGGGATTGGCTTCTAACGAAGCCGAATGGGATACAGGTATGAATTTGATTTACGAAGCTTTAGCGCAGGACTTTTTATTTACTGACCCCAAAGACCTGCTTATATTTTTGGATAATCACGATACAGACCGTTTCCCGGATATGGTTAAAGGAAATCCAAAGAAGATAAAACTGGGATTGACTTTACTGGCAACTCTCAGGGGAATACCTCAACTTTATTACGGGACAGAATACGGGTTTCGTTCCTCAGATACATCTAAAGGACACGGTACGGCACGAAAAGATTTCCCCGGAGGATGGAAGGGTGACCGCAAAAATCTCTTTACCGGTAAGAATAGAAATAAGTATGAAACCGAAATTTTCGAATATGCCGTTAAGCTGTTTAATTGGAGGAAAACAGCTACAGCCATACACAAAGGAGATACGACCCATTTCCTTCCTGACGGGAATACCTATGCATATTTCAGATATACAGGAAAAGAAGCTGTATTCGTGTTTATCAACGCATCACGAAATGACGTTAAATTAGATTGGAAAAAATATTCTGAACACCTTAATAGGTATAAAAGCGGATTAAATGTGATAACAGGTAAAAAGGTGAATCTGGACAAATCAGTAACGGTGCCTGCGGGAGAATCTCTTATCGTGGAATTGAATGGTTAACACTTTTTATTTAAAACTATCGTTTTAACAATAGAAGGATAGACCACACTTACCAAAATGAATCAAAAAAATAAGGTATCCCAATTTTGGATACCTCTTTTTATAAGAATCTATAGAGTTGGATTCTGTAAGTGATTGATATAGTACATATTGGTTGTTTTTGTTGTATCGGATAACTTAAAAAATATTCCGGGAAACCACCTGTTTGACAAGAATACCCCTATTCTTTAAAGCCTCCATGTAGGGAGAAATGTAGGTCTAATTAAGGTCAAACAATAGTTAATAAAACAAAAACAATTATGTACTCTATTACTTTTAAAGCAAAACCCCAGAAAGACAAAAACTGGGTAAAAATCGAAATGGTACTTTTCCAAACAGGATATAACCAGGTACCAAAGGTTACCGAAGTCATTGCATTAAAAAAAGACTGGGATGCAGATGCCCAAAGTTTTATTGAAAATTCGGTTGATAATATCGAGTTGAATGAAAAGCTCCTTGAATTAAAAAAGGATTATCTTAAGTTCGCAACCGGTTGCGAAAAAGAAGGACGTGCCTGGTCACCTATCCAGTGGTCACATCATTTCGATCCGAAGGAAAACCAAAGCGAACCAGTCTCCGGGAAGAAGAAAGTCAAGGTTATCTCTTTTGCCAAATGCATTGATGAGATAATTGAAGAAATGAAAACCCGTATACGATTCAAAAACGGGAGGAAAATTTCAAGCAAATGGACAGCCCGGAATTATCATTACTGCAAGAAATCATTAACGGAATTTACCGAAACAAAATACGGACGTAAGCTATCCTCTTTTTATTACCGGGATATAGGTGAAGATTTTATCAAGGATTTTGAGCTATATCTACAGGAGAAAGGGGCCAGAAATGGGAATAAAGCCGGGTTGAATGAAAGATTACGCCAGCTCTATGGAATATTCCATTATTCAGAAAAGAGGGGTGTTGCCGATGTAAACAAGGAAGTACATATCCTCTTTTCCCGTCGAACATCCCATAAAATGGGATATGAGAATACACTTTACCATACAAGGGGTAATTCATACAGCCTCATACCGGTTTCACATAATTATACTCTATATTCAATACGGCATTTGTACTATCAATAAAATGGTTATTCCTGCTGTATTGGTCTTGAAAGCTTTTAAAACTATCATGTAGATGATAATCTTTTTCACCAGGCATTTCTGCTTTGATTTGTTTTTCAGGGATAACGAAAATAAAAAAGAAAAGGATAAAGGCTCCTCCGATCATGGCGAAGGTAATCGAAACTGAAAAGTTTGCACGTTTCATAAGTCAGGTTTTTGCCCCCCAGTTATCACTTTCATACGGGTTTATATTGTTATCGAATCCTTCAGAGTGAAGCAGGGTATAAAATGCATCTTCATACTTTACCACATCCCATACATTGTATTCAACAGGAAGCCATACAGAATATACAGCTTCCAGCCATCCCGTCGCTAAAGGTATACGTATGTCATCAAATTCAAAACCGTTTTCCGTAAGACATTTGTATAAAACATCGTTGTATGTAACAATGTTATCTTTGTAGTATGTTGCGAACTGGCTGTACCTTTTATCCGTAGATAAATCGAGGTTCGAATCTGAGTATTCCTCCCGGTATTCACAATCTGCCGGAGCTTTATAACCGCTTATTGAACGTATCACCTTATAAATTTTATCCTCAAGTTCAATATGTGCACCGACAGGATAAGTGATACTCTTGGTATAAGGTGCAATATATTTTCCTTTATTCAGTTCCTGTTCAACTTCGTAATTTTCTGAAAGATATTCCACTATGCTCATTTCGGCTACTTCCTCAGCCTGGATAAACCTTTCATCATTACCTCTTGTCATTTGAACAAGGCTTTCTTTGGTAATGAGATTTAAATAATCTTCATCACGTAAAAATCTTCGGTACATAATATGGCTGTTTATAAAAGAATAGTGGGAAACTATTTTTTTTGATTAGCGGCAATATTATTCTCGTCTACTTCTTTATTTGTATGAGTGTCATATATTATAATATATATCGAATTTTCTTATTTTTTAACACCCAATAAACTTTTCCTGTCCCGCGCTATATAGGTTAATCTCTCA
>DQAM01000462.1 GCA_003523545.1 Dysgonomonas sp. | reverse complement strand
ATAATAAGTTTTTTCATTTTTCTCATTTTAAATATTAGAAATCGATAAATTAAAATCCTATACGTACTCCAATGGTCCAGCTTTTAGGTACAGGATAGCTATAAAAGTCAACCCCCAGATCTGTAGAATTTGCTCCTCCAGAGTAATTTACTTCGGGATCGAATCCTGAATAGTCTGTCCATGTAATCAGGTTTTGTGCACTCACATATATTTGAGCGCTTTCTACCCAGTGTATTTTCATTTTTTTCAATGGTAGAGAGTACGCCAATTGGATGTTTTTCAATCTTAGATATGAACCATCTTCCACAAAGCGGTCTGACATTACAGCTGAGTTATCAACATTTAGTTTCGGGTATTTGGCATTCGGATTATCCGGAGTCCATGTATTATTGATCATATCGCGCGGGCGATTATGTCCGCATATGAAATCTTGTGTCATGGATATAGCACTGAGATTGTATAAGTCATTACCTTGCGAACCCTGGAGGAATAAAGTAAGATTAAATCCTTTGTAACTCATTGTGGAATTTATCCCATATATGAAATCGGGGTTAGGATCTCCTATTTTTCTTCTATCTTCATAACTCAATCCTTTTCCGTCCAGGTCTTCATAGGTTATACGGCCATTTTCATCATAACCGGTTTCTTTGTACCCATAAAACATACCAACCGGTTCACCTTCTCGTAGGATACTTACGTAATCTTTCACAGCTGATACATCGTAAATACGCCCTGTTTTCTCTCCACCATATAGTTTTTTTATCTTGTTTCTATTGAAAGATATATTAGATGTCAAGTTCCAATAGAAACTACCATCCAAAATGGTGGCATCTAGTGTAAACTCAAGCCCCTTATTCTGCATTTCTCCAATGTTTTCAATCTTATATGTATAGCCGAGTGATGCCGGTAATTGTACATTATTGAGCAGGTCTTTAGTGTTTTTTACGTAATAGTCAGCAGTCAGGCTAATCCTATTTTTTAGTATACCTATATCAATTCCCACATTTGTTTGTCCTGTTGTTTCCCATTTAAGAGGACCGGGCAGACGATTTGAAGGAGCATACGTGGTAACAAGTTCATCAGCTAATACGGTTTTTCCCGAACTCAGCATATTTAAGGTTGAATATGGTTCTATCGCTGTACTTCCGGTTTTTCCATATCCTATACGTAGTTTCAGATTAGACATGAAGTCTATGCCCTTCATAAAGTCTTCTTCAATAACTCTCCAAGCTAAAGAAGCAGAAGGGAAATACCCCCACTTATTACCTTCACTGTATCGGGAAGAACCATCGGCACGGATACTTGCTGTCAGCAGATATTTGCCCTTGTAACTATAGTTTATACGGCTCAGAAATGAAAGCATCGACCATTCAGTCAAACCGGAACTTGGAGTTGAGAATAATTCACCTGAACCTAAGTCATATGATCCCGATACATCACTGACAAAGCCTGAACTACCTGCACCAACGCTAGTTGTTTTATCAAACTGGTATGTAAATCCGGCAAGAGCAGAGAAGTCATGATCGCCAAACTTTTTAGTATAATTAATTGTATTTTCGTTTAATATCATCTGATTGCGGCTGGTTATCACATCTGCAACACCTGACGAACCAATAAATTGGGTGGATCTGTATGAATTTGTTGTTCTATTATTTAAGCCTATTCCTCCAGATATCTTAATCAACAAACCATCAATAGGTTTAATCGATATTGCTCCGTTGATCAGGGACCTGTCATTTATGGTTTTATTACTTGTCTCATTGATGAAATTCATGGCATTAGCTAAAACGCTGGAACTAAATGGATATGCGATACCCATCATCCGGTAAGAACCATCATCATTATAAGGACTTAGTGTAGGAGGAGACAATAGCATTGATCCATATAAGTCATTTCCGCGTCCAGAACCACCAATGTCTTTTGAATTCCGGTTCGATTGGGAATACATACTACTGCCATAAAGGGAAATATATTTATTAATATCATGAGTAATGTTCATACTGGTAGTGAATCTTTTATAATCACTATTGCGAACCACACCTTCTTGGTCAAAATAACTTGCACTGATAGCAAATTTTGTTTTCTCATTTCCTCCGCTTACCGATACCGAACTGTTTAATATAGGTGCATCTTGCAGAACCAGGTCTTGCCAATTAGTTCCTTCGCCCAAAGATGCCGGGTTATCAAAATACGCCTCTTTATTATTATCAGTTAAATACTTGTTTGTAAATTCGGCATATTCCGCGGCATTCATCATATCCATTCTTTTTATGACTTTTTGCATGCTATAACTGGTTTCAAAATCAACTTTAGTTTTACCAGTCTTTCCTTTCTTAGTCGAAATCAGGACAACTCCATTCGCACCCCTTGAGCCATAGATGGCTGTAGCTGAAGCGTCTTTCAGTATCTCCATTGATTCTATATCATTCGGATTCAACATAACGGGTGATCCACCGATAAAACCGTCAATGACATAAAGAGGCTCATTATTTCCTTGTATAGAGTTAGCTCCACGTATACGAATTGAAATTGTCCCTCCTGGCGAACCGTTATTCTGCTGTACTTGAACTCCGGCCGCCCGTCCGGCCATGGCTTGAAGTACAGTG